>NZ_CP038273.1:2400000-2700000 GCF_004571175.1 Legionella israelensis | reverse complement strand
CAATCAAATAAGGAATAATACGGACACTTGTTTCAAATCCTTGTTTTGCTCCATCAATGAAAACATCAAATACATTGATTCGTTTTAATGCTCCATAAAGAGGTATTCCTGCCACAAAAGCAAGAAAAATCCAGTTTGAAATCTGATTCGCATAGGCAATCATCATTCACCTGTAGATTTAATTTTAAAAAAAGGTAATCTTGCAAATTGCTTAACCGCAATAATTGCAACTACAGTTGACGCAGTCGTTGCAACAAGAGAGCTGAATATCACCTCGCTTGGATTTGTACTGCCGTGGGCGGCTAAAAACGCAATAGCAGTAACCGGTAAAAGCTGAACACTTGAGGTGTTTATGGCAAGAAAAGTGCACATTGAATCGGAGGCAACCGTTAAATGAGTATTGAGCTTTTGCAATTCTTTCATCGCTTCCAATCCAAAAGGAGTGGCAGCATTTCCCAGGCCAAGCATATTTGCTGAAATATTCATGACCATAGCCCCCATTGCCGGATGTTCTATAGGTACCTCCGGAAAAAGCCGGCTTAAAATGGGCTTAAGCCATTGTGCAAAGCGAGTGACCAATCCCGATGCTGAAGCAATGGCCATGATTCCTAGCCATAAAGCCATGATGCCTGTTAAACCAAGCGCTACCTCAAATCCCAGTTTGGCCGAATCTGTGGCGGCCTGAACAACTTGATCTATTCTTCCTTGAAACATCCCGACGATAACCGAGAGCACAATCATTCCTAACCAAATTGCATTCAGCATTGTTGCCTCCAGATTTCCTGCAGGGTAGTATGTCAGATAAAAACACTAAAAAATACCATGATTCGAAAAAATATAACTCATCCATCAACCCATTTAAATCAAAACAGCTCAAGAAAACATCTATTTTCTTTCAGCATACAAGAACACCTTGCATTGTTTAAAAAACAAAAACACAACCATCAATCCATGGTTATAGCGAGAGGATTTTTAATCATATTTGCAGTCATCTTATTTTCATCACAAATTTTTGCAAAAACCTCACCGCAGATTGAACAGCAAGCTAATAAAGCCATTGAGCAACTATACCACAGTCTTGACGGCTTATATAAGACCACCATGCCAGAGAGAATTGAGTGGATAAGTGCACAGTTTAAAAACAAACCTTATCTTCTTGGGGCTCTTGGGGAAGGATATACAGCACGTTTCGATCAGTTTCCTCGCTATCGCACCGATGCCTTTGATTGTGCCACTTATGTTACAACGGTAATGGCAATTGCTTTGGCAAATAATACAAAAACTTTTGAGCAGTGTCTGAAACAAGTACGGTATAAAAATGGCCGCCGCTCATACATCCATCGTAATCATTTCACTTCTCTCGACTGGAATGTGAATAATCAGTCCCAGGGATTTTTGCAGGACATTACTTTAACAATTAAAAACCATCAGGATAAGCCCATTGCCCAAATAGCCAAGGCAGTCATTAATAAACCTGCTTGGTATCAATACAAAACAACAGTGCATATACGTCTTCACCCGGAACATCAGCAAGAACAACAGAATCGGCTTGAGGAATTAAAAACAAAAGGACAGTCGCTGGAAATTCGCGAAGCAAAAATTCCATATCTTCCTTTAAATGAATTATTTAATAACAAGAAAGAAGCAAATCATTATATATTTAAACAAATTCCTCATGGAGCAATCATAGAAATTATAAGACCAAACTGGGATTTACGTGAAAAAATAGGCACCTGCTTAAATGTATCACATATAGGCTTTGCTATCTGGTCTAATGGCATTTTATATTATCGTGAGGCATCCTCCACAGAAGGAAAAGTTATTGACATCCCATTAATTAGCTATCTCAAAAACACGCTTGACAGCCCTACCATTAAAGGAATCAATGTACAGGTTATAAAACCTCAGACGCCATTTGAAGGTCAGTGTAAAATAAATTGATGTAAAAAAATCTGCTTGCTAAATGGTTGAAGATTGTTTTGAACCAGGGAGTAGAGTTATTACGAAATTCCAGGGCGGAGTTTTTTAACATTTTTCCATCTTGGATAAAACCAGGGGAATGTCAACAGACCCTAATAAAACCTCAACGTGACGTAAGCATCGTGCCTAAACTTTGATAAATGGTATCTCGCTAAGGACGATGCTTACATCAAGTTGAGGTTAATAAAATATTATTTTTTAATTTCGGTGTTTTTCTTTGTTTCTTGAACCATAGACATCATGGCCTTCTCAAAAATATGAAAAGATTTTTGCATATAGTCTAAGGCCTTATGACCATTTTCAACGGCAAGATTGATTTGTTTTTCCCAAATTTCTTCAGGATTTTTTAATTTTTGAAAATCTTCAGGCTTTAAATAAGTCAAGTCTTGTAAAGTCTTAACATTAAGTTCAGCTATAGCTTGAAATGGTTCCTGCATTTTTTTTGCAAAATCATTCCATCTTTCATAAGCAGCTTGTGTCATCATTATCTCCTTTATGTTGCATTGCACAATAAAATTGTAGTGCATCTATGATGAATAAGTCAAATGGTATTTTTTATTTTTTTGCATATCATTCACTCAAGTTACGAGTCATTCACTTCGATTTATTAAAAAAATTTTGCCACTGCTGCATGACGGTTTCCAATTGCTCGCTCCAGGCTTCTGTGGCTTTTTGATAAGGAGTAGCCTGCAAAGGTTTATCCATTGTAGCAAGCATTTGTTCCATCATTGTTTTTAATGAATGATGCATGGGGTGATGAGCCAGACAAATGATCTGACGCAACATGTAGGATGATAAAAATTGCGTTGCACCGGCTTCCATTTCAACGATGATTTGTAACAGTGTGGAATTCGTCAAATCCTTTCCCGTAGAAGAATCAATCACTTTAAAAGGAATTCCTTCTACGACATAACGCTCTAAATTCTCAATCGTAATATACTGACTGATTTCAGTATCATATAAACGACGATTCTTATATTTCTTAATTAGTCTTGACATAAAACACAACCCCTGAATCAATAAGCCGACTTACCATTAAAGATGTAAAGCAAGAAATTATTCCATGTATAAACCACCATTGATGCAGAGGTTACTGCCCGTAATATAACGGCTTTTTTCGTCGATTAAAAAGGCAACGGCCCAGGCAATTTCTTCAGGTTCTGCCAGACGCCCGGCAGGAATCTGTTCAATAATATTTTCTAAAATATCAGACCTGATCTTTTCCATCAATCGTGTATTCACATAACCTGGTGATAAAGAATTGACGGTAATATTTTTACTCATAAGCTCCTGGGCAAGCGTTTTCGTAAAACCATAAATGCCGGCTTTGGAAGATGAATAATTTGCTTGAGAAAATTGTCCTTTTTGTGCATTAACCGAAGAAATATTGACGATGCGCCCGTACTCCCTATCCCGCATATACCCAACCACATGGCGAGTTACATTAAAGATGCCATCCAGATTCACGGTCAAAACATCATCCCACTGCTTCTTTGTCATTTTATAAAAAACCGCATCTTTTGTGATTCCGGCATTGTTAATTAACGCATCGATATGATCAAAATCATCAATGATTGAATCGATCACCTTTTTACATTCATCAAAATCCGTCACGTCCAAGCGGCGATAACTAACGTTTTTAATTCCTTGTTTTGCTAACTTTTTTTTCCATTGTTCCGCCTCTTCTGGAGAAACAATATCCAGAGCAATCACATGCGTGCGTTTATCACTGATTTGTCGGGTAATAGCGGTGGCAATATCACCTGTTCCTCCGGTAACCAGTACGATGTTAACGGCTTTCATTTAATTATCCCTAATATTAATTAAGATTGATAACATCCCCGCCAAAGTCATTTTGACGGGACATAACCGGTTTATTCATGCTACATATATTGACCGCCATTTACATCCATGTTAGCTCCTGTAATAAAATCACTTTCTTCGGATGCAAGAAAGGCAACAGCATGAGCCACATCTCTTGGCAAACCTAATCGCCCAACAGGAATATTGGCAATGATAGCATTCATGACATCCTCACTAACCGAAGCCAACATTGGCGTCTCAATGTATCCTGGGGAAACTGTGTTTACCGTAATTCCCTTTGCGGCTACTTCTTGCGCAAGGCTTTTACTAAAGCCATATAAAGCAGATTTACTTGAAGCATAATTACATTGTCCAAACTGTCCCTTCCGACCATTTATTGAGGAAATACTAATGATACGACCGTACTTTTTCTCAATCATCATCGGTAAAACATTCCGTGTCATATTAAAGACACTGGTTAGGTTAGCATCAATCACATCCTGCCATTGTTGGGGTGTCATTTTTTTCAGACTGATATCTTTTGTAATTCCGGCATTATTGACCAGAACATCAATACTTCCATAACGTTCCATAACCAGCGAGGTTATTTTTTCACAGTCGGAAAAATCGGATATATTACCGTACACGATATCGATTTCATAACCTGCTCTTTTTTGCTCTTCCTGCCACTGCTTGGCTTGCTCATGCTGGCCATTTTTATAATAGCAAGCGATCACCCTGTAATCTGCAGCCAAATGTTGGCAGATGGCAGTACCTATGCCACCTGTACCTCCGGTTACAACAACAATCCTACGATTCATAAACTACTCCTTGTCATTTCTCAAAATACCTGGACTTATAAACCGAATGACAATTTTTAATATTGTCAACGAATTCCAGTATAGCTTATTGAAAAAGATTCGCCCATACAAAATACTTCCAGCTAATATATTTTAGGGAATATCTCTAATTTTACGCTTAAAATTAACTATAAATCTCTTTCATCAGGCCAAGAACATCCAATCTCATTTGTTTTAACTCAAATTTTCCCTCTTGTATAACGCTCTGATGCAAAGCAGCATGGTAACTCCGATAAGCCTTGTTTAATATTTTAAATTGTTCCTCAGGCAGAATCCCCAGACGATATAATTTTTCCATCTGAGACAAAGGATGAATCAAACGTGAAAAAATGGGCTGGGCAGCACGTAATATCAAAAATTGCAACAAAAATTCCAAATCAAACAAACCTCCTGGAGCATACTTTACTTCATCCCCCCTCTGAAAATGATTTATTTTAGCCCGCATATCCAATATATCTTTTTTAAGCTGCTTCTCATCTCTTGGCAAACTTAAAACATACTTTTTTAAATGATTAAAAGATCGGCGGAAATGTGGACTACCTAAAAGAACCCGGGCTTTTACCAGTGCCTGATGTTCCCAAGTCCAGGCATGGGTCTTTTGGTAGTCAATAAAAGTATCTAAATGACTAACGAGAAGACCGGCAGACCCTGAAGGTCTTAAACGAGTATCCACCGAATATAAAATACCTGCCTGAGAACGAGTCATTAACATATGCAATATTTTCTGGGTCAATCGGGTCACCAGACTTTCCTCGGATGATTTAGCCGTATGCAAAAAAACCAAATCCAAATCAGAAGCATAATTCATTTCCCGACTTCCTGATTTGCCATAAGCAATGATGGCAAAATTGGATTGGATATGAGAAATGTCAGGATATTTTTCAGAAAGCTGCTCGCAGGCAAGGATAAATAATTCACCTACAATAATCTCGGCTACATCGGACAAGAATCGACCTATTCTTACAGCATCCTCTCGGTGATAAACTTCTGCTCTTGCTGCCAGTAACCAATGAGTCAATTTAAACTGGCGCAGTATTTCCTCTTTCAACTCCGGTTCATTACTATGAGCTAACTGGGCTTTTAGCAAGTCGGCCAGTTGTTTTTTTGATAAAGGCTTCCAGTTTTTATCCTGATCCAGCAAAATTTCAAGTAAAAAAGGCTGGCCAACCAATAAAGAAGAAATAAAAGGACTATGGGCAAACCAAAACAAAAGTTCTTTAAGAACAGAGGGATTTTCCGTCAATAAAGCGAGATAAGCGCTGCGTGTTACAATATTTTCCAATAGTTGTATAACTTGCAACAAAATCTTATCCGTCTCTTCGTATACCGATAACTCAGTCAAAAGAAGAGTCATGAAGCGATCCAAACGTATTCTGGCGGTCTGGGTTAAACGGCGACAACGCGGGCTGTGCCTGAAGGCATGAATCATTTGATAGCAGCGCTCCGGCTCTTTAAAACCAATACTGGCTAACCAATTGACGGCCATGTTTTGTTCTATATGCCCATGCCAAATATTGGCCAATTGCTTTGTCAGTAATCGTTTTTCATCTTCATACACATCCATTTTTTTTAAAACTGACTGAAACGAATGGCTGATGATTCTTTGATATTGCTGTATTCGTTGAAAGAAATCCTCCCAGTTTGTGTAATGCATGGCATAGGCTATCTGTATTTTTTTAATCGGCTCCTCTGGCAGGCAATGAATTTGTTGATCATTTAAAATCTGCGAGACATTTTCAAGTCGTCTTAAAAAAAGATAGGCTTGTTTTAGTGCCTCTGCCCTGTCGAGAAGCCGCTCTTTTCTTAGGATAGATAAGGCATTCATTGCATTTTGCTGGCGAAGTTGGGGCATGCGGCCTCCCCGGATTAATTGCACACTTTGAATGATAAACTCTACCTCTCTTATCCCTCCCTGACCACGCTTGATGTCATCAAGTCTCGGGTCAAGTTTCACCTCACGCTCTATCATAGCTTTCATGCTTCGCAAGGACTCAATCACACTAAAATCCACATAACGGCGATAAACAAAAGGATTAATGATTTGATAAAGAGTTTTACAGGCATTTTCATCCACCTGCTGAATAACTCGTGCTTTAACCATGGCATAACGTTCCCAGTCTCTACCCTGCTCTTGATAATAGGTCTCCATAGCTGCAAGGCTGCTGACCAAAGGACCGCTTTCCCCGTTAGGACGCAAACGTAAGTCGACTCGAAAGACAAAGCCTTCGGGGCTGATATTCTGCATACATTGAACGAACAGTTGTATTACCCTGGAATAAAATTGCTGATTGGAAATCTGTTCTTTTCCATCGGTTTCTCCATTAGCTGAAAAAGCAAAAATCAAATCAATGTCTGAAGAAAAATTAAGCTCTCTGCCACCAAGTTTTCCCATGGCCAAGGTTAATAAATGACTTGTTTTGCCTTGAGAGTCACGCGGAGTGCCAAAGCGTGTTTTCAGTTGATGTTGGCAATAATCCAGGCAATGCAGAATCAATGCATCAGCACAGTCAGACCAGGATAACAGCGTCTCTTCGGTTACCGCTATTCCGGCAAGCTCACGCAAGTAAACTCTCAATAAATGTTTATGTCGAAACAATCTTAGCACCTTCGCATATTGAGGCTGTGGTGTATCAAAAGAGATATGAGATAACATGGACTGATAGGCAGAACGGCCCAAGGCATGTTGTAAATTATCTTCAGCCAATAATTCCTGAAGTAATGCTCTGTGTCTGAAAGCATAATCGCTGGTTAACAGCAAACGATGGACAGCATCAATGCAAGGATGAGAAACATCAGCAAAATATTTTTCAATTAATAAGAGTTTGGAGCGCAATATGTCAGGGATTTCTTGAGTTGTCAGCATAGAATCGATTATAAGATAGAAAAAATGTTGCGATACAAATCACAATGTATGCCGTGGCAGCTAAAAATTCAACGCATTTCGAGAACGATATCGCAGAAAACATTCTCCATTGCAATAAAGCCTCGAAAAAAATCTTGTGGATTTGGCGGGCAAAGTAATCGGCCACATGCCCACCAATGCTTTTTACAGCCATGAATTAATGAAAACAACCCACACCATCATATCCAATAACCTGGCATTTTTTAAATCCGGATTGATCCAGCTGATAGGTTGTTTTTCCATAAAAAGCAAGGATTTTTCCATCCTTCATTTGCTGGATAAGGGGATGGCGAAAATCATCTGCAGACTCACAACTAGTATTGATGGCTTCCCATACAGCATTTTTGGCTTCTATTTTTTCCTTCGCTGGTTTAAATAAACCGTTTGAGCAAGATGCCAAGGTTGATTCAGAAATAGAAGGGGCGGATAACAATAGCTCATAACCGGTAAGCGTTGTTAAAACTGCGCTTTCTGCATCGAGAATACCGTGACCACAAGGTTTTTTACCTACACAGGATCTGTTGCTGTCCTCGGTTTGGCCAAAATCATGCGTTGTGGTATACAGTATCTGTTCAATATCCCGCGGTAATAAAGAATCATTTATCGCAAACAGCAGGCCTGCGACACCGGCAACGTGGGGTGAAGCCATACTGGTTCCCTGATAAAAGGCAAAACCGGAATGATGATAGCCGCCACCCTGATTGACTGTGGATAAAATACCGCCTGTGTCTCCATATCGTTTGTCACCTCCAGGCGCTGCCAGAGTTACCCCAGGACCATAATTGGAATAATAGGCGCGATAACCCTCAGGACCTGTAGAAGCCACTTTAACAGTACCGTTGCATACAGCAGGCGCATTATAGTGTTCCCAACGATTATCATTTCCAGCAGCAACTACAATAACGGCTCCCTGGCTTCGAGCAAATTTAATGGCTTCCTGCAAGGCTTCATCACAATGATCAATTTCCTTACCCGGCGCTTCATCTACTCCAAAACTCATATTAAGGACTTTCGCCGGATAGGGATTTTCAGGAATTCCGGGCACATCCCCGCCAACAGCCCAATAAATACCATTTATTACAGAACTTTCATAAAACATTCCTGAGGCATCAGGTATTTTAACGGTCAATACTTTAAGGTGCTCACCCATTCCCATCATCACATCACCATATCCAGCGATGGTTCCAGAAACATGAGTTCCATGATAAGACGCTGTTTCATCGGAAAGGTTTCTATTATTACCGGCAAAATTCCACCCCCAAATACTACCGTTTTTATCTTTTATTAAATTGGGCATGAGACTGTCATTAGGCTCTACTCCTGTATCTAAAACCGCTACCACAACAGGCTTTTTAGCCTGACCGGTGGTATAAGCCCAGGCACCATCGCGTCGACCAGGCGCTGATTCCAGCATGATCCCAGCCGGAGGCGTAAACTCATCCCACTGCACATCATGAGAGAGCACATTTTCGTAAGGTTTGCTTTCTGTTTCAGGTAAAGGTTTAAAATACCCTACTCTGTCTTTCACGGCATACAAAACATCAGGGTTTTTCCTCAGATTGCGTAATAGGATTTCGCTTGGATCACTATGCTGTTGCAAATCTTTTATCGACGAGGGTATGTTAAAACGAACGCTATAGGCACCGCCTGCCATTGGCGACAGAGAATCAACCGATAATCCAGTTATTTGTTTAAGTTGAGTCTGAAGGCTTAACAGGCTTGGAGGCGATTTTTTATATTTTACAATGAAACGAATACTTGTTGTATCTGCAGCCTGTGTCTGAAAAATAAAAATGAACAAGATGAGTCCCAGCAATCCCAATTTGCATTTCATAAGCATCTCCTTACTGATTCAATTTTTCAGTATAGCGACAATGATTCAGATTACCAGCATTTTAAATAATGAACGCTTTCTAAGCTTCTCTCCCCTAATACTCATAGATTTCTCATTAATGACTATAATTTATATAAAGTGTGTATAAATACTGACATTAACAATATTCATTTAACATTAGATTTAGAAAAAGAACAAAAAGAAGAACTTCGCTCAAACGTAAATTTAAATCAATAGGCATTAAATCTTTATGGTTTGAAGACACGAGAAGGTTTCATCAAAAAAGTCAGACAATTTGACAGATCCTCAGCCTTAAATTAATTTTAAAAGACTCTTTGCAGTCATTAAGATAAAAAAATGAAAGAACTTATTCTCGCGACAGGCAATAAAGGTAAAATTTCAGAGTTAACTGCTCTTTTAGCTCCTATAAAATGTATTCAGCAAGTTTCTTTAGGCATTCCTGAGGCCAAAGAAACCGGGGCAACATTTATTGAAAATGCCCTTCTCAAAGCTCGACATGCATCATCCCTTAGCCATAGGCCTGCCTTGGCAGATGATTCCGGCTTGGTGGTTCATGCTCTTCAAGGTGAACCTGGCATTTATTCTGCACGTTATGCAGGAAAGGATGCTACTAATACAGAGAACATTAAAAAATTACTTAAACAGCTTGAAGATACACCCGATGAACAACGATCAGCTTATTTTTATTGTGCTATTGTTCTCATCCAGCATGCCTCTGATCCCGCTCCGTTGATTGCCACTGGCAAATTAAACGGCTTTATTACCCGGCAACCGGCAGGCTCTGAAGGGTTTGGCTATGATCCTGTTTTTTATATTCCTTCTCAGGAATGTACGGCAGCACAGTTGCCATCTCGAATTAAAAACAGCATCAGTCACAGAGCACAGGCTTTAGCAAAATTGCGCGAACAATTATGACAAACAGTACATTTAAAATCCGACTGATGCCTTTTGAACAACTTGATCTGCAAATGCTGTATGATATTCTGGCCATGAGAAACAGGGTATTTATTGTGGAGCAAAATTGCCCATATCAAGATATTGATTATGAAGATCAGAACGCCTTGCATCTTTTAATCCATGATAAAGATCAACTCATCGCCTATGCCCGTGTTTTTATCAATGAAACCGAGAAAAAAGCAAGTTTTGGACGCGTACTGACAGCCCCTTCTCATCGGGGAAAAAAAATCAGCAAACAATTGCTACAATTTTTAATGAATTATTTTAACAAACATTGTCCCTCTTATGATATTTCAATTTCTGCACAATATTATCTCCTGGATTTTTATCGCTCCTTTGGTTTTATCGAGCAAGGAAAATCTTATGATCTCGATGGCATCCAGCATGTTGACATGGTAAAGCCCCATGAATGAAAATCTTGATACGCTTTTTGCCAAAGCCAGACAGTTTCAATACGAGAGTCAATTGCCTCAGGCCATTCAATGTTACCAACAAATCTTAGAAGAGAATCCTGAACATTTGTCGGCCTTAAATTACATAGCTCTTGCCTATGCACAGCTTGGAGATATGGAAGAGGCCATCAGATATTTAAAACGGGCCTTAAAACAGGACCCAGATCAAGCCAGCCTGCATAATAACATCGCCAATGCCTACCGTAACATAAATGATTTAAGGACAGCCATTCAGCATTACCAGCAAGCCATTCAACTGGCTCCGGATTATGCCCAGGCCCATAATAATTTAGCCGCCATTTATGATCTGCAAGGGAATTTTCATCAAGCCTTGCGACATTATAAACAGGCCGTGCATGCTGAGCCTGATTTTACAGCCGCTCATTTTAATCTAGGATTATTACTGCTTAAAAAGCATGAATTGCGCGCGGCCAAAACTCAATTCCGAAATGTATTGACGCTGAATCCCGAACACCTTGATGCCCGCTTTTTATCCGGTGTTTTATACCTTGAAGATGAGCAGTTATCGGAAGCAGAAAAAGCTTTTAAACAGGTCTTAGACATGAATCAGGAACATGTAGAAGCCATTACCAACCTTGGGGTCATCGCCTTGAAACGAAACAAGGCTCAGGAAGCCATTCATTATTTTACTCAGGCCTTGGCTCTGAACAATGAACATATAGAAGCACGAAATAACCTCGCTTCCACTTTTATGCACCATGATCGGTTTGAAAATGCCTTAATGCATTATGATGAGCTTTTAAAAAAAGAGCCTGATAATATTGAATATCATTATAATTCTGGTGTGGCGCAAATGGCTCTTGGACATTTGAACGAGGCCATTGAGCATTTTGAGCACATTCTAAGTCTTAATGACGCTCATTTTGCCGCGCTTAACAATCTTGCCGCCATTTACATCCGACTTGATGATAAGGAAAAAGCACGCTCCCTCCTTAAGCGCGCTGTACAAGCCAATCCCAAAGATGCTGCCAGTCGCCACATGCTCCAGGCATTGCTTGGAGAAGCCGTCAATGCTTCATACAGTCCTGAATATGCCAATCATCTTTTTAATAACTATGCCCTATATTATGATCAGCATATGCAAAGCCGTTTGAATTATGCCGTTCCTCAACAAATTGGCAAAGTATTGCATCAATTAAATGTTTTATCGGTGAATAATGTTTTGGATCTGGGCTGCGGAACAGGCTTATCCGGTGTGGTTTTGCGTGAGATAAGCCAGCTCTTAACCGGTGTTGATATCTCTGCTAAAATGCTGGCACAGGCGAAGGAAAAACAAATATATGATCAGCTCATAGAGGCTGAACTGATACAATTTTTAAAGAAAGACAAGCAATATTATGACTTGATTGTTGCTGCCGATGTATTACCTTATTTTGGCGAACTTCAAACTTTATTTACTTTGATTCATCAACGTCTGGAGCAAGAAGGTTTATTTATATTCACCACTGAAATCAGCACAGACAAACCGTGGCAATTGCAGACAAGTGCCCGTTTCAGTCATCAGGCCGAATATATTGAATCGCTCTGTAATTCCTTAAATTTCTCCGTCGAGAGCCGACAAGTTATAACCGCAAGATTACAGGAAAAAGCCGATCTGAAAGTATATTTATATGTTATCCGCAAATTATAGGAAATTTAAAAAGAAATGATAGAAACTTAATGCAAATTTCTGTTTATTTTGTTATTATAGTGTACAATTTTTATATACTTAATGTTTCGTTCCAGGAATGTCGTCTAAATTACCCCGAACAGAAATTATTCCACAATTTAAACCAGTTTTTATATCAGGATTATCATGACTCAAGAATCGCTCACATTTTCCTCGCTTAATTTGTCCAATGAATTGTTAAAAACCCTGGAAGAAATGAAGTTTCATACACCTTCTGCCATTCAAGCAAAAACCATCCCACCCTTACTTGAAGGAAAAGATGTCATTGGGCTTGCGCAAACAGGCACGGGAAAAACCGCCGCTTTTGCTCTGCCCATTCTGCAAGGTTTATCAGATAAAATAAAAAACACCCAGGCTCTAATATTGACACCGACACGTGAATTGGCCATACAGGTGGCTGACCAAATTGAAACGTTAAGCCGTTATCAGAAAAATTCCACCGTAGCAATCCTTTGTGGCGGACAGGATTACCGACGTCAGTTAAAACAACTTCGTGACGGCGCCAAAGTGGTCGTGGGGACCCCTGGCAGAATACTTGATCATATTGAGCGTGGCAGTTTGCAACTTGGGCAATTGTCAACTTTTGTTCTAGATGAAGCCGATGAAATGTTACGCATGGGATTTATCGAAGATGTCGAAACCATCCTCGCCCAATTACCTGAAAAAAAACAAATGGCTTTATTTTCTGCCACCATGCCTTCCCGCATTCGTCATATTGCGCAAAATTATTTAAATGACCCAGTCTCTATTGAAATTCAGTCTAAAACAGCGACAGTAAAAACCATAGAACAAAAATTTTTATTTGCCTCTGGCACTCAAAAATCAGCCGCGTTGCTGAGAGTTCTGGCCGTAGAAGATTTTCAGGGCGTTATTGTCTTTGTCAAAACAAAAAGCAGTACAGAAGAAGTGGCTCAAGTTCTGCAGCAGCAAAATTATCGCGCCATGGCCATTCACGGTGACATCAGTCAAAATCAGCGTGAGTATATCATCACTCAGTTTCGCCAGGGCACTATTGATATCCTTGTAGCCACCGATGTTGCAGCGCGAGGACTCGACGTCGACCGTATAACGCATGTCATTAATTTTGATATCCCTTTTGATTGTGAAACTTATGTGCATCGAATCGGTCGTACAGGCAGAGCCGGGCGCAGCGGGACAGCTGTTTTGTTTGTGACCCCCAAGGAAACCCGCATGCTGAATATGATCGAGCGACATACTCGCCAGCGCATTGAAAAAATGTTCATCCCTGATGATCGTCAAATCAAAACAGCGCGAAAAAAGAAGTTTATGGCAAAAATTACCGAGCGTTTGCAGCATGAGAATATTAAAGATTATTTGTCTTTGATTGAAGAATACATCACCGTTCAGCCTACTACTTCCGCCATGCATGTTGCAGCTGCCTTAGCCTTACTGGCTAATCAGGATGAATCGTTGCAGGAAGAGCTGAGGCTGCCTCAAGTCTCTGACCCTGTAAAAGATAAACCGCGAAAACACAAAGCAGATCGTTCTTATTCAGAAGACAAACCTTCACGTTCGACCCGTCGCTCAAATCGTGAGAGAAGCAGTGGTGATCCCCAGCAAGACCAGGATCTTTTTCGCATTGACATCGGCAGGGTCCATGGAGTCAAACCAGGAAATATCGTTGGCGCTATTGCCAATGAAGCAGGGCTTTTAGGAAGACAAATCAGTGGATTAAAAATTCATGCCGATCACTCAACTGTACGTTTACCTAAAGGATTACCCAAAAACATAGTCAAAGATCTGACCAAAGCCTGGGTCTGTGGCCGACAACTTAATCTTAGCTTAATTGATAAGGCTTAAGTGCCGTCTCTACCTTGGCCTTACCGTCCAAATCATCTCCAATTGCCGACGAAAGTCGGCATCCAAGTTCTTTTTATTGTAATAGTTCAACCGCTATGTTGAGATAAGGGATAATTCATACCAATTTTCCGAGCAAGGCCGAGCACTTACTTTTTATCATCTGAAGGAGGAAATATAGATAAGGCTTACAATTTATTTGTATTGTAATAGGACACCGCCGCTACCGCACCAACTAAAGCAGCGCTTCCGGCCAGCCCCCAAAAAGTGAGTGGATTATCTTTATATAGGGAGCCTTTCCATTTTTCTTGTTCGGTGGCTATTCTTTGCTTAATAATTTCTCTCCAGTTTTCAGAACTGGTATTTTCAATAAGCTGAGGCATGATGTTTGTATCAATATAATCTTTAAACTCAGCGGTCAGATGGGCTCCATTCATATTATTTACCCATTCTTCATTGGCTGCAGCAATGGCTTCGAAATAAGCAGCACTAAAAGCATATCGGTCCATTTCAGACCAATGCTGAATAGCGAAACTTTGTAATTGACAACGAGGTCCCTTGCCAAAATCATTTTTAGCCTTTTGCAAACGAGTTTCACTACAGAGCGTTAATTGAAAATAGTGCAGAAAAGTTTTTATGTATTTTTTTAAATGAACATCCATTTTATTATTCCCTGTCAAAAATAAGTAAAATCAATCAAGTGCGAACCATCAAAAGATTCGCATGGAAAATGGATTTTATAGGGAAATAAACAATAAGAAAACCGCTATCAACATCAACAGTGATAAGCTGAGGTTGCCGCCGGGTATCATAGGCATCACCTCTCCTGTGCATGTTTTACGACCCCTCCAGGCCATGATGGTGGGTAGAAGCAATAATAAAATGACACAGCAGATTCCTGCATAACTTAAAGCCTGTAAGTAAATTCCAGGTTTGACCAATACCAGTAATAAGGGCGGAAGAAAAGTTAAGGCCAGAGTAAACTTACCTTGTTGTCCGCTTTTTCCAAGCTTCAAACCATCGGCAAGAAAATCAAAAAGCCCAAGGGACACGCCAAGAAAAGCAGTTAGCATACATACTGAGCTGAATACACCAAAAAAAGCACTGATGGAATTACTGCGGACTGCATGACTTAAAGCATCACTTAAACCACTGGTGGCATGTTCTGACTGCATCAAGGCCAGCAAACCATATTGCCCATCCCTCGCCACCACACCCATAATGACGGCATCCCAGAGAATGTAGCAGGTTAAAGGAATTAAAGATCCTAAAAGAATGGCCTTTCGCAATGCCCGCACATCATCTTCAAAATACTCACGAAGGCTTGGTACAATGGAAGCAAACCCAAAGGAGGTCACTAAAATCATCAGACTGCCTGTGATGGCAAGAGATGAGCCGCCCGTTAAAAATTTAGGTGATACGTGCGGGCTGATGATGATAACCAACAGCAAATAAACGCCAAGCTTTCCAAACATTAGGCCACGATTGACATAATCAACGGAGCGTATGCCGCTGTAGACAATGAGTCCAAATAAAGCGGTAAAAAGAACCGCTGCCCATGCATCTGAAAGATGAACATTGATTTTATGAAGCAAACCGTTGAAAACATCACTACCGCCTGAAATATAGGCTGCAAGTAAGGTGTAAAGAAGAAAAAGATAAGTCATCCAGGCAATGACCTGACCAGGCAGACCAAGAGTCGATTTGGCCATGGAAATCATGTTGCTACCGGCGGGCAGACGTAAATTGACTTCAAGTACCAGTAAGGCCCCTGCCGTCATAACAAGCCAACATAAGAAAAGAAAAACTATGGAATTGGCAAAACCGACTGCAGCCGTCGAAACAGGAAGTGCCAGCATGCCGCCGCCTATTGAAGTCCCTACAATGAGTAAAAGTCCACCGACAAGTTTTGAATCTGGCACTATGTCATCCAAAATAGTACAAATTTAATACAACATGATAAGTTAAATAACCGACTAAGTCAATGATTATTTATCTTTGATAAGAAGACAGTTCAGGACAAAATCCTACTTTGTCCAAATAAAACCAAATTGCCGTTATTGCGAGCAAAGCGTTCCATCGATACCTCATAAAAAATTGAACTTACAATTGCTTTACTTCGTCCGCAATAACGTCTTACTGTGCATGCTTTAAGTGCTATGATTTTGTCCTGTGAGTTCTACTAAAAATAATAAATTCTCAGACTCGACTTTAGCTATTTTTTGGGATCGAATCGCCGCCACTTGATAGCGGGGAGACCATACGGAGCTTCGCATTGGTTACCGCGGTCGATGCCACGGTAATTCGTGCCATTCTATTTTCTCAAGCATCGATTTAAAGCGACTTTGATAAAGATAACAGTACGCTTCTATGGTCTTTAATCTATTGCATTCCTTTACTTGAAAAATGGCTAAAGTCCAGATCAGAGATATGTATTTTAATAAAATAGAAAATAAAAAAGCAGGTGGTAAAGTCCAACCTGCCTTACGATTTTAGATAATAATTTATTAAAAATAATATCGGATAATCCTAATTTTTTCCATTAAAACATTTTCGCCTTACTATTATATTTTTCCGGATTAGCCAATTTATCCAAGTTATCAATCTTTTCAATGGTAGTGGTTTTAAGCCCAAAATGACCAAAAACGCGGGTGGTAATATTTTGCCCCTTATTTAAGATTTCATAATCGGTTTCACCACCAGTTTTTAGCTGCATTCCTTTACCCTGATAAAATTCATTTAATACATCCTTAATTCCATCCATTGTTTTTTGCTTGGTAAGGTTATCAATTAAATCTTTCAGGACAGATGCTTTCTCAACTTTAAGGCTGAATAGACCGCACAAATAAGAATGGGAACGATTATCATGAAGCAAAGTCTGCTGATAATAATCATTAAGAGCCTTAAACTGCTTGCTTTCTAAAAAGTCCAAAACCTCTGGCTCCTTACCTTCTCCAAAAAGAAGTTTTTCACCTTCTTTTAAAGCACCCTTGATATGTCTTTTAACGTCTTTTTCATGTTTTTTTTGTCTCTGCTCTTTCTTCTTTACTTCCTGATGTAACTGCCGGGCAAGACCGAGCGTTCCTTCTTCTTGAAGTAATGGCTCTTTTTCCTTTTTATCGTTCTTAGGCTTATGAGGGAATAAACCAGAAAATAATGGTGCCTTTTCTTTCTTTTTAGGTTCTGATAAAGATGCAACGTGCTCTTCTATTATTTGTTCTTGAGGAACAGGAGGTTCAAAACGCATTCTGTTCTCAAATATTGGAGACCCTTTTATAAAAAGTATTAATGCTGAGCAGTGTTTATCTATGATTTTTTGATGCTCAGGATTTTGCTCTTTCTCCTTTTTATACAAAAATTCAGCTGCTAACCCAAGAGCAAAAGCATAATTAGCTAATTTTTCCTTGTATTTTTCAGAGGGAGAAATGACATTTTTTGGTACAGATTCTAATTCTTCCGCCGCTTTTCTTAAAGCATCGTTATAATAACTCCATTTTTTTTCATTATTTAAAATATTCGCTGCTTCGAAGGCAAGTCCTTTACCGGAAAGAGCCTCGGCCGCCATTTGCGCATATTGATAAACATCTTTTAAGTTATACGTCATTTCCTACCTCATCAAGACAATAAAACATACTTATTCTACACCATCGATGCTTAAGGAAAAATTAACAATAAATTTTATAAAAATTGTACAAAAAGCATTGGATTACTGCTTCCTAACTTGACTCGAGAGTCATAGCGGGTTCTAAAAAGTTTACGATGTTTATGGATCCCGCGATCAAGCCGCGGGAATTCGGCATGGCAAGCCGCGGGAATTCGGCATGGCAAGCCGCGGGAATCCGGTTTGGCAAACTGCGGGTATTCAGGCAAGCCGCGGGAATTCGATTATAATCTTTAATGAGTTTATTTGATTATCTCTAAATCAAATTTAAACTGTGCGAATTTAAATGATTTCGGAGTTTTAATAAAGCTTTTTTATCAATCCAAAGTCTTACGATAGCGGCTGAAACTAATCAGCATCACCACTACCATAAAGATAATGATGGGAATGACTCTCGCCCACACGTCCATAAAGCCGTTTCCTTTTAAAAGAATGCCGCGCACAATGACTAAAAAATGAGTCAAAGGCAGTACACTCCCTACCCATTGGGCCCATTCCGGCATGCCGCGAAAGGGGAACATGAAACCTGACAGTAAAATGGAAGGCAGAAAGAAAAACACAGAGCCTTGAATGGCCTGCAATTGATTTGAGGCCAGAGTGGAAAAAGTCAGCCCCACGGCAAGATTGGCAACAATAAACGGTAGGCAGAAAAACAATAAGAGAAGAATACTGCCTTCTATGGGTATATCAAACAAGAGTTTCGATAAAAATAAAATCAATAAAACCTGCAGATAACCAACAATAATATAAGGTAAGATTTTACCGATCATCACTTCCAGCGGTTTCAATGGTGTGGCCAGCAGATTCTCCATGGTACCGCGTTCATATTCCTTGGTGATCGCCAATGAGGTGATGATCACCATGGTCATGGTCAATACCACACCTAATAAACCTGGAACAATATTGTAAGAAGTAATTGCCAGGGGATTGTATATGGCATGAACGACGGGCTCGTAAGGAGGCTTATTGACAATGAGGTCTTTTAATGGACCGGTCAGTTCCTCATTTAATGTAAGAAAAGCAAGATCGCTGAACACAGAAATAGCGCGGCTGGTTGCGGCAGGATCCGTGGCATCGGCTTCAAGTAAAAGTTGAGGTCTTAACCCTTTAACCAGATCACGGGAAAAATTAACCGGAAAATTCACCACAAAAGATGCCTGTCCTTTTTTTAATAATTCGCGTGCTTCTTTTTCACTCGATTGTGGGCTAATAAATTTAAAATAAGTGGAGTTTTCCATGCTCTTTAAAATCCTGCGGCTGAAAACGCTGTGATCATCATTCACAATCGCTGTAGGTAGTGAACGCGGATTGGTGTTAATGGCATAACCAAATAAAATCAACTGCATTAAAGGCACCCCCATGAGCAAGGCAAACGTTCCTTTATCACGGCGCATTTGAATAAATTCCTTAACGATGACAGCAAGCAGGTGGTGTGGAATCCTTATCTTCAATCCTGTTCTCCATTCGATTTTTTCAGCAAATTGATGTATGCATCTTCCAAAGTAGGCTTGATCCTTTTCCAGCTTAAATCATTTTTTTCAGAAAATACTTTCAATTCTTTTTCAATTTTTTTGACATCTTCCCCACAAATATGAATTTGATTACCAAAAAGTGCTGCCTGAGTCACTCCTTCAATTTCTTTAATCTGCTTTAATAAAGCTGTGGTAATAAAGCCTGTAATTTCCCAGGTGTTTAATTGAGTTTTGGCAATGATATCATCCACCGTCCCCGTCACCAATAAATTACCTCGAGACAAATAAGCAAGCCGGGTACAGCGTTCCGCTTCATCCATGTAATGAGTGGAAACGAAGATGGTAACGCCTTGTTCACTGAGCAGATGAATTTTATCCCAGAATTCCCGTCTGGCAACCGGGTCTACACCGGCTGTGGGTTCATCCAGTAGCAATAACTCCGGTTTATGGATTAAACAGGCTGCAAGGGCGACTCGTTGCTTCCAACCACCGGATAAATGTCCGGTCAACTGTTTTCTTCGTGGTGTTAAGCTAAATTCCTCCATGATTTTTTCAATTTTTTCTTTGCGATGCTCGACTCCATATATTCGCGCAATAAAATCGAGATTTTCCTCAATGCTTAAATCCGTATAAAAGCTGAATTTTTGAGTCATATAGCCTACATGACGTTTGATTTTATCGGATTCATCAATAAGATCATAACCAAGGCAAGTACCTGTACCAGCATCCGGCGTCAACAGACCGCATAACATGCGAATGGTCGTGGTTTTACCACTGCCATTGGGTCCGAGGAAACCAAACACCTCCCCTCTTACCACATGCAGGTTGATATGATTAACCACGACTTGATCATCAAACGATTTCGCTAGATTTTTTACATCAATAATGATATTATCGTCTGTCATGGTAATATAACGGTTACCGGTTGCCCAGGTTTAAACATCCAAGGTTCTGCGACCCTTGCTTTAATGCGAAAGACGAGCTTCTCAGCATTTTCACGACTATAGACCAGCGGTGGAATATATTCTGCTTCCGGTGAGATATAACTTACTGTCGCTTCACTTTTTTTATCACAACCATAGCATTTAAAAGCGATTTTCTGCCTAAGATATATTTTAGAAAGATGGTCAACAGGAATAAAAAATTCAATACGAATATTTTCAGGCGGTAATAAAGCCAATACGGGTTGTTGAGTGCCCACAAATTCACCTTCACGAAAAAAAGTATCAAAAATAAAACCATTTGCAGGTGCAGAAAGGCTTTTTTGCTCCAACTGCCATTTGGCTTCCTGTAATTTTTCTTCCAGTGATTCTACTAAAGCTTGCTGAGCCTTAATCTGCCGCTCGCGACTGCCCAATTGTGCCAAAGCCAGATTGGCTTGATACTGCGCTTTTAACTGCTGTAATTCTTCATACTCGGCGACAGCTTCATCCAGTGTTTCCTTATCAGTTGCATTCCTTTCATAAAGCTCTCGTCGTCGCTTTACCACAAGTTCAGCCAGCTTGATTCTCGCTTCTGCCTGTTCAATCTGTGCTTTGATAGCAGCAATTTCAGGAGGACGGCGAGGTCGTTTTAAATCCTGTAGGGTTTGTTGCGCTTGAACCAACTCAGCTCTTCTTTGTTTTACGAGCAATTGCTCTGGATCACTGTCCAGCTTAAATAACATTTGCCCTTTTCCTACTCGTTCCCCACGCTGCACTAACAATTTCTCCAGCACACCAGAATTGGGTGAAGCCAGAAAAACGTTTTCTCCCTCGACATAACCCTGATAGTGATGCTCTTTCGGTTTGCCACAGCTCAAGAGCAATAACGTCAGTAATGTAAAAAACAAAAAACGTTTTGTCATATGTTTTGTAGTTATTTTTTCTTTAATCATGAAAAAATGGTCTGCTTATCTTATCGACTTTTCGCACCTGCGTCTTTTCTTTTAAAAAATACCACGAAGCGAAATGTCAAGTTTATTTATATAATGGCATATCTGTGTCGTTTCAGCATCACTTTCAGCTTTTTACATTTCAAATTTACTCAATTTTTAGCAAAAAAGACTCAGCTTGGGTTTTCCTGCAATAAAGGTTTGAAAAAAATTATTGTAATTTCGTGGTTATAATTTGATCTTTTCCCCGTTTTTTTGCTTCATATAGTGCCTTATCCACTGCGATCACAGCATTTTCTATATCTTTTTGATATTCAGAGGGAATAAAAACAACGCCTATGCTTAGCGATATTTGTTGAAGAAGATCATGTTCATCATTTAACTTCTCTTTTTTAGCGAACTTTGCTTTTTTAAATTCAGTACAAAGAGTTTTACATATTGACAAAGTGTTTGCCAATGTTGTGTTGGCCAATATGGCAGCAAACTCATCACCGCCAAGCCGAAAAACAGTATCATTTGAGCGACGCATGGTTTGTTTTAACAAATTGGCAAGATAGACCAATAATTTATCTCCTAAAGGATGCCCAAAGGTGTCATTAACATCTTTAAAATTGTCAATATCAATAAAAACGAGATTTAAAGCATAATCATTCCGCTTTGCCCTTTTAAATTCATGATTTAAAACTTTTTCGAAATAACGCCGGTTATATAAATTTGTTAAAGGATCGGTTATTGTTATGGTTTTTAGCTTCTGAATGTACTTTTCCAGTTTTTTATTCGTGTAAGTCAGCTTGTGAATCAAACTGTCTTTTTCCTTAGATAACTCAGAAGTCTGAAGCAATAAATAGGCATTACTGTGGGCATGAATAATCAGCATGATAATGAACAATAAAAACATAATAGCCAGAATGATTCTTTCCATTTCAAAAAAAGAAAAATTATAGGTCACAATTGGCAGAAAGATAGGTAATAAATAGGCATAATAAGCAAGCAAAAATACAGATAAACTTCCTATTGAGCCAGCACATAGACCGCCGGCGATAAGAATAATAATCACTTCAAGAAAAGGAGTGATATAAGGCAAAAAAATCACATAGGCACTGCCCCAGAAAAGTCCTGTCAGAAAAACGAACAGTAAAAATACTCCTAATACCGGTGCTGGATGGGTATTGTAATATTCGGTTTTCATCATGAAATAGCTATAGAGCCAACGTACAACACTCAGGATAATAATCGTTAAAGACCAAAGACCAACCAGCCTCATCGGTACATCATTGTAAAGCAGTATAAGAGCTAACAATGCCGCAAGGAAAACATTAAAAGGGACGGTTTTTAATGAATTACGTAATAATAACAATACCAATTCATTTTGAATGTTAAAGATATTCATTTTTTTGTATCTGTTCTCCTCTTTTTACTCTCAGTATAGTAGAGGCATAAATCAAGACTAGGTCCTGAAAATAAGAGGCAGGAATTTGGATATGGCGTGTGTCACCATTAACCCAGAAAATAATGAATCAGTTTGTAGGATAAGATGGTCAATAATGAGGATGCTGGCAAGGTTAATATCCATGAGGTAAAAATATTGCGAATAACGATCAGATTAAGTGCGCCGATGCCGCGAGCAAGACCAACACCCAATACCGAACCGACTAAAGTTTGTGTTGCAGAGACAGGTATACCCGTACTTGTTGCCACGACCACCGTCGTTGCGGCAGCAAGTGTTGCAGCGAATGCTCGACTGGGAGTTAAGGCCGTTATTGAGCTGCCTACGGTTTCAATGACTTTCCGGCCGTACATTAAAAAACCACAAATGACCCCTATACAGCCCAAAAGAATGATCCAAGCCGGATAATTTTCAGCACCAAAAGGCTGATTGGAATGAACCACCAGGCTGTGAATTATAGATAAAGGTCCGACGGTGAGTGCTACGTCATTTGAACCATGGGCAAACACCATGGCGCAGGCAGTCATTGCCATAAGCACGGCAAAATACCGTTCAACCTGAATAAATCGCTCGCGACGGCGAATATTGGGATTTTCAGGGATACGTCTTATAAACAGCAGGCCAACAATAGTAATGGTGATACTGGTGGCCAGTGTGACCGCCAAATCCTGTTTTAAATTTAAATGAATTTTAAAATGATTTAAGCCTTTAAATACTGTGATAAAGGATAAAACTGCACCTACCAAAAAAAGATAAACCGGAATATAAAGCTTTGCTTTTTCCAGGGGATTTGATTTGATGAAAATCGTTTGCTGAATACTGATAAACAGCGCATAACCAGTGATGCCGGCGATAATGGGAGAGGTGACCCAGCCAATAGCGATATGAGACACCTGAAACCATTTTACAGCATCTGTGCCAAGAACAATACTACCGAACCCTACCATCGAGCCTACAAGTGCATTGGTAATAGATACAGGAACACCTAAATAACTGGCAAGATTCATCCACACCGTACAGGCAAATAATACACCCAGCATACCTTCGATCATAATCAGCGGTTGATCGGAAAGCTGGCTGGTATAAATAATGCCATCTCTTACGGTTTCCGTCACTTCCCCACCACCAAGGAAGGCACCGGCAAATTCAAAAAAAATAGCGATCACCATTGCTTGTCGCACCGTGATGGCTTTCGACCCCATGGTGGTGCTCATGACATTGGCAAGGTCATTGGCACCAACTCCCCAAGTCATAAGGAAACAAAGGATAAGAGCTGCAAAAAGATAAATAATTGAAAAATCCATAGAAATTACCGGGCAATGAGAATTTGCAACCGACCACCCACTGTCTGAGCATAATCGGCAAGATCGCCAATCCATTGAACCAGTTTATAGAGAAAAATAATTTCAATAGCAGGTAAATCCTTTTCCAACTCAAAAATTCGATGTCGGATGGCAGCCAGCTTTTCATCACTGTCCTGCTCTATTTCATCGAGCGTTAAAATCATTTCCTCAACGATTTTAACTTCACTTCCCCTGAAGCCGCTTTCCAATAGTTCATCAAGTTCATTAATGGCCTTGCATGCCTGCTTGGAAGCATCAAGGCATCGACTTAAAAAAGGAAGAAAGTCAGGGACAAGGGCCTCAGGTATAACCATTTGTCGGCTGATAATCAAACCGGCAATATCTTCAGCTTTATTGGCAATTCTGTCCTGGGCACTCAGAAGCTCAAGTAAATCCGTACGGGAGACAGGAAGAAACAGGCCGGTAGGTAAATGTAAACGAAGATCACGTTTAATCAAATCAGCTTCTTTTTCAAGCTCGGTGATTTTGTTTTTAATGACATTGGCCGTTTGCCAGTCTTGTTGCAGTGCGGCTTCAAAGAAAGGATATAGCTGCTTTGCGCATTGATGCGCCTTGCGAATATGCTTTTCTATTGGCCGAATAGGTGACGGCCCAAACATATTAAATATGCTGCCCATGTATTAACATATTTATAAAAATTGTTGCAAGTATACCTGAAACTTTATGAGAACAAAACAATCAATTATAAAATCCTCTGGGGCATCAGAAAAATCTGTCATGCCCAGAGATAAAACCAATAAGGCAAAATCCTATTTTGATTATATTATGCCTTATTTGTCTCATCTAAGCGTAAGAGGAAGTCCATCTTGCAAAGTAATGAACTACCATAAAAATTTATTCCACCAGCTTGGAAATAACCCGTTTTTAATTCCTTTATGAAAACATTTATGAGGAATCCCCTCATCAAAAAAGCTCAGGATCTGTTGACATTTCGTTTCGTGATCTCGCTCAAATGCCCACGTGCCGCGGTTTATCCGCTGCATCCATGAGATCTCGGCAGCACGTAGGAACTATAGAGCAATTGTCAATAAGCTCGAATATTTTTTTTGATTTCTGTTGAGATGAGCCATGCCATATAAATAAAAATGGATTCATTTGCAATATAGGAGGGTAAGGCATATCTTTAAATTATAAATTGATCAAATAATAACATATATGGTTAAATAAAAATCGAATGCTGCCTTTAAATCATTTTAAATTTAGTATTTTCGGACTGTCCAACCTTCTCGTTGCCTGCGCCGTTTTGTTACTAGGCTTGGTTAGTCTTTTTCGAACGCGTTTCAGTTTTCTTGCCATAACCTTGTTTCTTTTGACTTTCACCATTAGTTCCTGGCTGTTGAGCTTTATTTTTCTTTATATCTCAAAAAGCGAAGCACTGGCGTTTTGGTGGGCCAATGTAGGTTATTTATTCGTACCTGTTATATCTCCGGCTGCTTATCTTTTTATTGCTTCCTTTTTAGGAATTGTGAATCAAAGAAAATTTTATCTTATTTTATTTTTTTCCCTTGGCGTTTTTTTTACCATTTCACAGTTTTATTTTCATGCCATTTTCAGTGAGCTTTATCAATATCAGTGGGGATATTATCCAAAATTTGAATGGCGATTCTATCCAAAATTCAATTCCGGCTTCAGTCTTATTTTTCTCTTCTTTTTCTTTTCTGTGATGATTCTCTGCTTTGTGGAGTTATGGAATGAATATAAAAAAATCCGCCATACCCATAAAATGCAAAAAATAAAACAGATTAAACTCGTAGGTTTTGCATTTTTAACCGGTTACATAGGATCCATCGATTTTATTCCTTGCTTTGGTATAGATATCTATCCGCTGGGTGTGATGTTTATTGGCTTTTTTATTGCTATTTTATGTTATGTCATTGAAAAGTATCACTTGTTGGATTCCCCTACTTTTGTAGCCAATCAAATCATTGAGACCATTAATGATGCACTTATTGTCTGTGATCATGAAGGTTTGATTCGCATTGCCAATCCTGCTGTCATTTCGCTTAGTCAATACAGACAAGAAGAACTCATCGACAGATCCATTAATTCATTGTTGCTGATTCACTCCTATGACAATGAACATGAAAACTTTTTCCAACTGATCGTAAATGAAAAATTTATTCAGGGTTTGGAAATAAGCATGGCCAGAAAAAACAATTCAGATATCCCTGTTGCTATTTCCTGTTCCCATATTGTTGGCATTAACAACAAAACAAAAGGTTGGGTCATTGTGGTTCGTGATATTAGTGAAATCAAAAAAAATATTGCCCAACTTATTTATCTATCCAGTCATGATTATCTGACAGGAATTTATAATCGTAAGAAATTTGAAGACGAGCTGGCCTATCATATTCGTTTATCGAATCGAACCCACCAGTGTAATGCCTTTTTACTATTGGATATTGATCATTTTAAAGAAATCAATGATAACTTTGGTCATCAGCATGGGGACAAACTACTTATCTGTTTTGCTGATTTTCTAAAAAAATATTTTCGCCAAACCGATGTGGTCGGTCGTTTTGGTGGGGATGAATTTGCCGTTATTGTGACAAACATTCAACCGCAAGACATCAATGAGCTTGCTACCCAACTCATCAAGACAATTCGCAATTTTCCTTTTTCCGTCAACGGACAAACCATTACAGTAACTGTAAGTATAGGGATTGCTCTCTTTCCAAAAGCTAATGAGGATAAACTGGATTTGCTCATGCATGCCGATTTGGCTTTATATCAGTGTAAAGTCAAAAACAGAAACGCCTATGAGATTTATGACCCAAGCGTTAATTGGAATTTTCTTTTTAAAAATAAAGTCCAACTAGCGAACATGATTAAAGAAGCAATGAATGAGGGGCGCTTAATTTTATTTTCACAACCCATTTTTAATGTACATCAGGATAAAGTCTCTCATTATGAGCTCTTATTGCGAATGAAAAACAAGGATAAAATTATCCTTCCCGAGAATTTTTTAGACGTCGCAGAACATTATGGCTTAATGCGGGAAATCAACCTCTTCGTTATTAAAACCACCATCGCATTACTTGAAAAATACCATGATCTTTATCTGACTTGTAATATATCCTCTAATGCTTTAAATGATGAACAAATATACCATGTATTGATAGAGTCCATTAAAGAGAAAAAATTTGCTCCAGAGCGATTAATTCTTGAAATTAATGAACACATTGTAGTTACTCATATCAAATCAGCCATCAATTTCATGAAATCCTGTAGAAACCTAGGCGTGAAATTTGCTCTTGATGATTTTGGTGTAGGATTGTCTTCTTTTACCCATTTAAAATATATGCCAGTAGATTTCTTAAAAATCGATGGTAGTTTTATTAAAAATATTCTTAAAAATGAAATTGACCGACAATTTGTGAAATCAATGGTCGAGATTGCAAAAACATTGAAGATAAAAACCATAGCTGAATATGTGGAAGATGAAGAAACTGTCCATTTGCTCAGGCAATTAGGGGTCGATTACGCCCAGGGATTCTATTTTGGCAGACCCGAATATAAATTCAAGCTTATAGACTAAATTCTACACTCCACACTTATCTTATGTGTTTTTTTTTAAAAATTTTGCTTTATATTGAAATTTAATGTTCATTTTTTGTCTTATACTTAGACTATAAGAGATGTATTTTTGCAACTTCTTTATAGCAACTATAGGATAAATAATGACCAATATAAACTCTTTAACCAATCACTTACTGATAGCGATGCCCACCTTAAACCAATCAAGTTTTGAGCGCGCTGTCGTGTATGTTTGTGAGCATAAAGAGCAAGGGGCAGTTGGTCTTATTGTCAACCAGCCAATGAATTACCACTTAAGCTTTGTGTTTGAACAATTAAATATTAAATCCGAGCACAATGAAAAAAATAAAATGCCTCTTTTATATGGCGGTCCAATGCAGCCAGAAAGAGGATTTGTGATTCATAAACAAATGGTCAATGACTGGCGTTCCAGCCTGATGTTACAGGATGACGTGACTATCACTACATCTAATGATATCATTTTAGCCATTGCGCATAACAAAGGTCCCCAGGATGTTCTTATCACCTTGGGTTATTCCAGTTGGGGTGAAAAACAACTGGAAAAAGAAGTCATTGAAGATGCCTGGCTTATTTGCCCTTTTAAAACCGAAATACTCTATGAGGTCCCTTTTAATGAGCGCTGGAATTACGCGGGATCCATTCTTGGAGTAAATATGTCACAACTTAGTACAGAAACAGGCCATGCCTAACCGAGTCTGCCTGGGCTTCGATTTTGGCTTTAAGCGTATTGGTGTCGCAGTCGGTCAGACTTTTACGCGTACCGCTTCTCCTTTAACAACCATTGCAGCCAAAGCCGGCACCCCTGATTGGTCTGATGTTAAGAAAATCATAACTCAATGGCATCCAGAGGTGTTGATTGTAGGCCTACCAACCTGTATTGATGACTCTGAGCTGTACACCACAGCGGCTGCGCGAGAATTTGCAAATCAACTTCAACAACGTTTTTTATTACCCGTACATTTGGTGGATGAACGCCTTTCCACCATCGAGGCACGCGAGCAGTTGTTTGCTAAGGGAGGATATCGTAAAATCCGCAATTCACAAATCGACAGTATTGCCGCTTGCATTATTCTGGAGCAATGGTTACACCACCCAGATGAGGTTTTATGAAACATTTCTTAGAAATAAGTCAGATCCCAGGCGATGAAATAGAAAACTGCATTCAGAGAGCTTTGTATTTCAAAAGAAATTCCCTATATCCTGTTTATCCGCAATATACGGTAGCCCATCTTTTTTATGAAAACAGCACACGCACGCGTGTAAGTTTTGAGGTGGCTGCGCATCGTCTCTCTATGCCTGTGATTAATCTTGATGTGCAACACTCTTCCGAAAGCAAAGGTGAAATCATTGAAGATACTATTCTTAATCTCTCTGCAATGGGGATCTACCATTTTGTTATCAGACATTCTCAAGATGGGCTGCACAATCAGCTGGCAACAAAATTAAACGGCAATGTTCATCTGATCAACGCAGGTGACGGCAAACACGCTCATCCAAGCCAGGCCATGCTTGATTTAGTCACCATTGTGGAACAAAAGCCTCATTTGCCAAAACTAAAGATGGTCATTATTGGCAATATCCGCCATTCGCGAGTCGCCAATTCCCTGCAATGTATATGTAAAGCGCTGGGTGTTGGAGAACTGGCCATGGTCGCCCCGAAACTCTGGCAGCCAGAGACAGTCCACTATGGCTATGTGACAGATAAAATATCTGAAGCTTTGATCGATGCAGATGTTATTGTCTGTCTGCGTGTACAAAAAGAGCGTCTGTCTCAGCATGAACAATTTGACCTTGCCATCTTTCAGCGAGATTTCAAACTTAGTAAAGAACGTTTAGCTATAGCCAAACCTGAAGCCATGGTCTTACATCCGGGACCTGTTAATCGTGGAATTGAGATCGACAGCGATGTTGCAGATGGCCCCCAATCCTTTATTCTGCAACAGGTCACCAATGGGGTTTATACACGCATGGCAATTCTTGAAGCATTAATTGGCGGTATTAAAAAATAAAAAGAATAAAGGAAGCGAAAAAATGTCACTACAAATTGTTATTCTTGCCGGTGGACAAGGCAAGCGAATGCACTCCAATACCCCTAAAGTCCTCCATCAAATCGCCGGAAAACCCATGCTGTCCCACGTCACAGGAATAGCTAAGCAGCTTAACCCTGATGCCATACATGTGATTATTGGACATGGAGGTGAGCAAATTAAAAAGGAGCTTTCAAACTTGCCTGTTAACTGGGTTGTCCAACATGAACAGCTTGGCACAGGACATGCCTTAATGCAGGCCATGCCGTTTATACCGGACTCTTCTCAGGTACTGGTCTTATCGGCGGATGTGCCGTTAATTCGCCTAAATACCCTTGAGAAGCTGATCCAAATAAGAACAGAAAAGCAACAAAGACCTTCTCTGGCTTTACTGTTAGCTGTACTGGATAATCCAACTGGACTGGGGCGCATCATACGTGATATGACAGGAAATATTCTGTCCATTATTGAAGAAAAAGATGCCAACTCTGCTCAAAAAGCCATTCAGGAAATATACAGCGGTATCTGCTGTGCGCAAGCTCATGATTTAAAACGCTGGTTGCCGCAGCTTAAAAATGAAAACGCTCAAAAAGAATATTATTTGACCGATATCATTCACATTGCTGTCAATGAAAATCAAGCCATAGCTTCCATCCATGCCGAAGAACCCATTGAAATACAGGGAGTCAATAATCGACTGCAATTACAAGAACTGGAACGTGCCTGGCAGAGGCGTGAAGCTGAAAGACTTATGCTCAATGGCGTTACCATTGCAGATGCTTCTCGTCTGGATGTACGTGGTGAACTTGTTTGTGGAAAAGATGTTTTTATTGATATCAATGTTATTTTCAGCGGGAAAGTACGCATAGGAAATCATTGTTCTATTGGGCCAAACTGTCAGTTGAAAAACGTCACCCTTGGCAGTCATTGCGAAATACAGGCGAACAGCGTTTTGGAAGATTGCATTATCGATGAAGCCTGTCAGATAGGTCCCTTCGCCCGTATTCGCAAGGGAACGGAACTGAAAGCACACTGTAAAATTGGCAATTTTGTCGAAACAAAAAATGCCCGCTTCAACACTGGAACTAAGGCCAGTCATTTAAGTTATCTGGGGGATGTGGTGCTGGGAAAGGACGTGAACGTAGGAGCCGGAACCATTACCTGTAATTATGATGGCGTCAACAAACATGAAACCATCATAGAAGACAATGTCTTCATTGGTTCAGATACGCAATTAGTTGCTCCTGTGACCGTTGGCAGAAATGCAACCATAGGTGCCGGCAGCACCATTCGGAAAAATGTCCCTCCTGATGAATTAACCCTGACCGTCAGCCAGCAAAAAACCATTCACGGCTGGAAGCGACCGAAAGCCAAAAAGTAAAAACAAGAAGTTATTAATTCATGAGTCATTAAGATATGTTGACATTTCGCTAACTGGAGTCGAAGCTTCGATGTTCGTTAAGTACTCAGTTCTTCTTAAGGAAGCGGCCATATTTGATCCCTCTTGCGAGAAAACTTCCTAAAAACTGCTGCTAATTGCCCTCAACTTTAGCCATTTTTTTAAGATTGATCCCCGCTCCTTGATAGCAGGGTCTAAACAGAGCTTCGTGTAGATTACTGCGGCCAATGCCGCGGTAATTCGTGGTTGTATTTTTACAAGTCATTTTTTCCTTCGAATCCCCGCCCGCTACCTGATAGCGGGGTCTAAACAGAACTTCGTGTAGATTACTGTGATCGGCGCCGTGGTAATTCGTGGTTGTATTTTCCAAAGTCTTAATACTTCAGAACTTCATCTTCTTTTGCTGCAGACGGTTTCTGAAAAGGTTCTGCCGGTTGAAAAATGCTTTTTTTAACGCCTGGAGAAGAAGTGCAGGATTTTATCGCATGCATCTTTTGAGCTAGCAAAGGTGTTTCCTCATTAATGGGAGATTCTGATGCATGATAGATTTCATAACATTCATATGGATTTCTGGAAATCACCACATAATCCTTAACACCGCCTTCAGCCTGCAGTAATTGCAAAGCCTTTGGTGTTATTTCAATGCTTATTATTTTATTAGACTCTACTGGGCTGAATCGCGTATCTGGACAACCGCAGAAAAAAAATTGATCGCCACTGCTTAAGGTTAATTTTTTTCTTGTCTTGCACATGGTATTAATTTTACTTTAGTGGATAAATTTACGCCACAAGATAACATATTCATTCACATTTGTATAATTCCCAACAGAAAAATTCAGGAGATTAGAAGAAAGAGCATCAGCGATAGGTTTTGCCATCTTGATTCGCTCAGGCCGCACACCCTATGGGAAAGGAATCTTTTCTCTATAGGCTGTCTCAGGACAAATTGATAAGCATCGAGCATAAGCGCCATTCAAATTTAAACGTTTATCCACTCCCATATGCATGAAGAAATCAGGACTGAGGATTTTCGTGTAATGAACTTTTGTGCAAACATCATAATGATGATAGTAATAAATTTCAGAGGAAATGATCTTTAACTCCGCTATGGCTTCATTAAAAAGAAAGGGAGGATACTGATTCAGATCATCTGTTGTCTTAACATCAATTGACTGCTCTGAAAGATTGTCCATAAAAGGAATAATAGCTTTAACACCCAAATGATTACATTGCTGGAAATTGAGATGATAATCAGAACCTGCTTTTTCTTCCAAAAGATGCGTGTTTTCAACATTATATTGAAATGTGTAACACTGCCAAAGTTCCTCAAGGGCAGAAATAAGTGCCTTTTGCAAAGATAAGCCGGCACTCGCTCCAACTGAATATTGAACAGATTCTCTCTCCGATTTGGAAAAATAAAACATAAGGACAGAATAACCCGGCAACTGCAAACCATTCTCAAAGATATACAGTTCACCATTATCAAGCAGATTTTTAACTAACTCAGAATAAGGCGTTACTTCCATCAGTAATTCAGGTTCGATTCGATAACGATAGCGGCGAGCCATCCAACTGCCGATAAGTGCCTGACGTTCTATAAATTCAGATAAAGAATTAAGTAATGATTTGTCTTTTGAACGGTGAGAGGCACAGGAACAACTGTCATTGAATGGAATGAAATGACGGTCTTCTTTTTTACCGTTCAGACTTACGGCATTAAAAGGATAATCACAGGCTTGACCGTTAAATAAATCCTCTACCTGTGTAAAACAAAAAGCGTGTTCATCTATATTTAATGATTCATTAATTTGAAGCTCCTGACATAGCGTCTTCAATTTCGCCGACAGTGTAGGCGTCTTTACTTCTGACAAAGGCTTGCGAGCCGTTATAGGTACGCCAGTAAAAAAATGGTTTCGCTCCAAAAACTCCCCATAGGCTTTACGGGCCAGATTAAAGCCAGTTCCAGTTCCGCCACCATAACCGATCATACCGTCACAACCCGCTGAACGAGGAACATAAAGCAAATGATTGGTAAAAATTTTCAGGTGTATCGGATAGTCAACAGCCGCATGTGTAGCACGGCATAAAGGACTGAAATCCAATTTATCAAACGCTAAATTTATCATTTCTCACTCAATATAACCAAAAAGTTGCATCATCAATGGCATAAAAGCACCAGGATCTAAACCCAAAGCCGCCAGAAACTCATATTCAGCAAAGGAAGACCAGACTGTATTGCTCAGTCCCAGCGCCTGTGAAGTGATAATGGCCTGCTGATACATCGAACCAGCTTCCATGACCGCATGCCTGTAACCCCGATAACGATATTTAAAAATCGATTTTCCAAGATGAGCCAGATATAGCAGACAAAAAGCCGGTCGTTTTTGCTGAGCAATAAGATGATGCAATAAGCGGCTATAAAAATGCTCTGCTGTCATGGGTTTAATCAACTGCAAGGTTCTCGAAACCGGTCGAAAATGATAGCAACCGGAAATCAATGAATGCTCTGTTTGAATACGATCCTCAAAAAGAAACACCAACGGTTCTACAGGATACAATCCTCCAGCAGAAGGATAAGGTCTTCTTCCATGCTCATCAGGAGAAAAGCTCTGAATCAAAAAGGATTGTAATTGAATAAAATTCATTTTTTGGCTGGAGAAGTGGATGGAGCTAGGCTGGCGATGAAACTGGCGCTCCTCAGTATCAGAACAATCAATATCATTTTTATGAAATGGCGATATTTCACATTCTGTAAATTGTACTCGCTCAATAATCGCCTCTTCCACAGAGCTGATAGCGGCAAACCCATGATCAATCAAGCTGATGCATTCTTTTGCATAAGCTTTGCTCACTTCATTATGTACCTTGCTGTCAATATAATTTTCCACATGACTGCTGATAAATGTTTTTTTCTTATCCACTTCTAACACTGCGCTTCCTCTTTTAAAACAGAGTCCGAGAGTTTAAGATTCATATCATATTCAGAATAAGGCGAATGAACAGCAACCTCTTTAAACACCGTAAGTCCGTTCAAATCAACATGCCAGAACCAGTTTACAGCGTCTAGCGTCATTGGAAAATTCCAGAAATGGGTATATTGAGCAGCAAATCTGGATAGACAGTGAGCAATATATCCTTTCTGTGACAGGTTAATCTTAGGATCAGGGAATTGTTCAGCGCGATCTTTTAATAATGAACGATAAAAGAGCAGCCAGTTATTTTTTGTGACCGACAAATTACTATACACGCTGGCTAAAAGATTACTAAAATTGGAAAAATGTGTTGGCAAACCACTGTTTCGATAATAAAGATTATCGATAACCAGGATATTGTGTACAACACCTGCGGTAATCAGGTAAACATCATCCGAAAGACAGTGAAATACTTTTTTGAAGTCCTGATGCGAATAATTGCGACGAAAAAATAAAAGTAGTGATTTGGGTTGGCAGGTAAAAGATTCGGTATCCACTTTTTCTACCCTGTATTCCTTATTAAAAGAATCAAATAAGGCATCTGCAATAAAATCATCATCGGCATTGATATAGATGCAGGAAAACTTCCTGGAAGTTAAGGGCTTAAGCACAGAGAGTTTTTCTATAAGTACCTGCTTAAGTTCTGAAACCTCTGTTTCAAACTGTCTGGCCATATCCTCTAACTGCTGCTCTGAAATTTCAAGCTTATCCTGTTTTTGCAACAACACTAAAATCTGCTTAAGCTTGGAGCTGGAAATTTTAATACCCTTATTGTAATTATTTAAATAAAGATCACTATCTCTTTCTATTAGCTGATAATCATTGATCATGTACATAATAAAACTCGTTTGTGATTTCTTCCGAAGCAATCATCAGACCTCTTACGAAATCTGCTGGAGAGCGAGAAAAGCAAAGAGAAACGGAGCGCAGAAACAGAATGTTCACATCAGTTCATGAAAATTCGAAAGAGGTCCATTCTATTGCTTCGGCAAAAGATCAATTCTCCGAAAACTCTTCACAGTCTGATGAACAGGCAGCAGAACAGCAGCAGGAACTACAACAGGAACAGCAGCAGGAACTCAGTGAAGAATCAATGCTAACCGCGTCGTCATAAAGAATTTCAAAATCAAGAGCATTAGCTTCATTTAACATACAACCTCCTTATCATAAATTAAAAAAAAACTTTATTAGAGCGTGTTGACATTTGCTCTATAGTCCCTAATACCTCGGCTTATCCGCAGCACGTAAACATTTGAGCGAGTTCATAAAAACGAAATGTCAACAGATCCTAACCTACCAATTTGTTTACCTTTCGCTTGAGTCAAAATTATTTTTCGGAATTTTCCGATTTATTCGATACAATAACAGAAAGTTTGCCAGTAAAAAACCACTTATAAAACCTGCCTGCAAACCCACTGCGCCAAATTTAAGCACAAAAGCAACAAAATAGGCGCAAGGTAAAGAAACAAGCCATAAACAAATTAAGCCAATATGCATGGGTGTTTTTGAATCATGCATCCCCCTTAAAACGGCACTAAAAGCATTTCTTATGGCATCGAAATACATAGTCAACAGCATGATCACGAAAAACACCAAAGTATAATGTTTAAATAGTTGATTTTCCGGAAGTGAAACATCAAAAAATAAGTTTAAAAACACATCGTGAAAAAAATAAAATAACCAGGATACAAATAGAAAAAAGAACAAAATAATAATTTGTGTCGCCTGCGAATACTGTTTAATTAAACCTGTATTATTCTGGCGATGAGCGCCGCTAACCAAAACAGATCCTGCCTGGGTAATGCCCAATATCATCATGATAGACACCAGACCAAACTGGGAAACCACCTGAGAAGCTGCCAGTGGTACTGTTCCAAAATAGCTCATTAAATACGTCATGATGGTCATAACGAGCAGCTCACCGCCAAACTGTATTCCTATAGGAACACCTATGAACAGAATGTTCTGAATGACTTTCCTGTTAAACCTTAGACCATGACTGAACAATTGATATTGCTGCAGTTTCGTACTAAAACGCATGAAAATGAGAATACTGATGCAATAAAGTATTTGCACGATAAGATTGGCACATGTCATACCACCTATATCCAGTTTAGGAAATCCAAAATGTCCTCGAATAAACGCATAGGAAAAAAATACAGCGAAAGGTAAACGCAACAAGGAAGAAAACAATCCAAAACGAGGCCTTCCAATGCCAATATAAAATTGAGCAATGGACATGGCAATAAGTGAAGGCAATACAGAGAAAGCCGCAAAATGAAAATAAACGGTGGTCAGCTGAGCCAAACTTTTTTTCTGGCCGAAAAATAACAATAAATCACTACCAAACCACAAGAGCAAACTGGTTGGTATAGCAAGAAATAAAGACACCCAAAGACTACTTCTGAATAACTCTCCTATTTCTTCCGCTGCTTTTTCCTGCGCATCAACGAAAGAATAACCAATAAGTATACTGATGGAGTACAAAACACTCGTAGCCGTGACAAAGATAGTTATATAAGTCGATGTGGCCAATGTAGCGGCCGCCACTTGTTCCATACCAAGTCCGGCAATGAAAACCATGGCTATAAAATTGGTGAGGATATTGACAACACCGGTGATGCTGATAGGCAAAGCAAAAACCGATAATGTTTTTACCCGTTGCAATAATTGCCGCATGAGAACTCCAAAGGATCACAGGATCTTTAATTTTTCTATTTCTATCTTTTCCAGCCAACGCAGGTTCGAGCGCAAAAAGCTCAATGAGAAAGTTTTTATGGCTATTAGCTGAATAAATAATCTAATTGAAAACTTTTTATAACGAAGCGATTGGCGTTTTTCGTAAGTCCTGATCAATATAAAATCTTACTATGGAATGTTGCAAATTAAATTACAACGAGTATAGAATGGCGAAGTACAAGATGTACGATTGTCTGATTTAAATTAATAAGGATGGTTAATTTCCAGATGTATTTTTGAAAGTATCATCCTCTTTGATTTAAAAGTTTCAAACCCAAAGAGAGGCCATACTAATGAAAAAAAATTGCTTAACTGCGATCGTTCTCGCTGCCAGTTCTGCCGTATCTTATGCAGGAACCATGGGACCTGCAGTCATTGATCATCATCAACTGATGATTGAAGGTGGATTTAGTTATCTGCATACTTTTTATAAGGATCGTGTTGTTCCTCCAGAGTCCCGTACCGCTTTTTTCCCCTTTGGATTCCCGATAGACCCTAGCGATTTTTACCCGGAAAACTTCTATGGCGGATACATCGGACTCTCCTACTACGTTCCCAACTGGCTATTGAACTCCCGCTTAAGCATGTATGGCACAGAAACCGAAAGAAATCGCCGGCATGATACCTCTGTCAGCCTTTCTCCTGTACGCTTGGTTTTCAGTGCAGACAGAGTATTCGGCGATATTAATAATACCTCTTTTGGTATTGGTGCCGGTGCCGTCATTACTAACAACAATGATGGAGAATACCTTGAAGGTCCACGTGCAGAGCCAGGTACAGAAAGATCTCATTCTTTAGCCGGTGAAAGTACAAGAATTGATCCTATCGTTGAGGCTTTTGTAATGCAGCGATTTGCCAATAACTTCAATGTTAAATTTAACGCTGAATATCAAATTCCTGTCAATGACTCGCACAGTCATGGAGACTTAGTGCTTTCTCTTGGTGTTAACTATGCAATGAATGTTTAATTGCAAATCGTGGGCCCCATCGGCCCGCGGTTAAACAATCTACTGATAAAAAATATACATTTTTGTGTGAAGGCTAATCTGAAATCATCTAAACGGTTAAGCACCGTTTTTAGAGTTAAAACAGATATCCTGCCTGGTGAACTGTGAGTGATTTATGTCATTATATACCAATTTAAGCTACTCCTTGTTATGTCCTTTTCAATTACTGCTTGATTTAGCCTTCCAGACAGATAAAAAAGCCTATCTGGATGTTAGTCGATTGGCTTTTACCCCCTTCGGGGAATTAAACTCTCCCAATGAATGGATTAATCTTGAATCATTGGGAAATATTGTCCCTATAAGAGCTCAGCAATTAATCAAATATTTATCTCCTTATTTATCTAAAACGCTTTGCATCCATATTTATCTTGATGAACGCAGGCTAAGCTCTGATAACCTTTACTCGCTTTTATTGTTGGCCGAAGAATTACCGCAATTGACTTTATTTTTTTATATCGCGGAAGATGAAAATCCATGTCGAGAACAATTAACTCAACTCTTTACTGCAAAAAACTCAGTGGATATTCATTTTGCAAAGTCCAATACCATCCAGGCATTTCATCAGGCTCAACTAAAAGAACTAAGGCCTCATCAACAGGCAGTTTTGGCATCAAAAGGTTTTAAATTTGATTCAGCTTTAAATATCAATCTGTTAATCGGTTATGCGTGGACATTATTAAAAACCGGAGCCTACGAGATAGGAACCCATCTTTTGGAAGAGGCACGTTCTTCTTGCGAAAACATACAAGATGCTGACATGTTATTGTTACATTTACAGCTTATTCGTTTTCATTCTCATCAATACGAAAAGCTGGCATTAGAACCCTATCCACCGTTTTTTTCTGGTGTAGATGCTGATTCGACAAAATATCTTTATTATCTCAAAGCCTATGCAGCCACTTTAACACGGCATTTGGACATCGCTGAAATTTATTTTGAAAAGGCTGGCATTAATGAGCATTTACCCTTAGCCGACGAGTTTTCTTTATATCAATTGAATATTTTTGCTTTATATAGCGTGTTTCAACAAAAAGCAGATCTCGCCTATCGGCTGGAGAAGAAAATTGAACAATTTGCCCAAGATCATCAGCTTGATTCAATAGGGTTAAAATACGTTAATTTTATCAATATTGCCCGTTTACATAAAAAAGCTCATGAATACCCTTTATCTCTCAGCTATTACGAGAAAGCCTATAAAATCATCTCTCAAGGGGGGTATACGACTTCGGATCACATATATTACAACATGAATCTTGGAAGCCTTCATGAAGCGGCGGGGGACTTTAAAGCAGCATTGCTATTCTGGATAAATGCAGCTTTACACTGGTTAGTAGCAGAAAATCCCTACGCGCTGGCCTGGCGGCCTAAATTAATTTTATGCCAGGAAAAAACCACTGAATTAAATCATCCTTTATTGTTGAGCGATGTCGTCCGATTCTTTCATCATAAAATCGATAATTTACTCGATAAAGCCGGTATTCCTGAACCCAAAGCCACAGAGCAACATTTTCATTTTTGTCTGAATCATCCAGCATTGTTAAAAGAAGCCTGCTATGTCCACAACGGATTAATTCTATATAGTTCCTATCAAATCACGCCACCTGTTTTTGAAGAATTAAAACCTCTCGCTGATTATTTATCCAGCTTACTTAAGCACATACTGAATTTTAATTCTGATTACCGAACACTGGTCATTGATGATTCCGTTCAAAACCTCTACCAAATCGACAAACAGCAGGCGCGTATTCTGGCAAGCGTTAATCACTGCCAAAGATGCTACTGGAATGGAGAGTCATTAACCTTGCAAAAAATAACGAGCAACGAACTGCAAAGCGGCTTAACCTTATCCTTATCCGAGCTTATTGAAGATACAGAAAAAGAAGAACATTTGCTGAAATTAAAATATAAGCGCTCTTTTTTAAACAAAACCCTTGATGATGAAGATGAGATTAATATCTTTCTTGCTTTAAAAGAAGGCGACCATTCAAAGGCCTCACAACAGTTACTCTCTAATTTGCCACTATTGCAGCGATTGCTTTATAAAAAAATCATTTGCCTGCAAATCAATCCTGAAAAATAACTCATGAGAAAATAATATAGATCGGGCTCAGAGAATAATGCCGACAGGATGATTCAATAGTTCGAAGCTTACTGGTGTTTGCCCAACGAGCTCACCGTCTGCCTCCACAAACAATGGCTTGCTATCTAAAGATTCAATACGAACTTTTTTAGCCTGTAAATAGTGAACATTCGGCTCCAATATATGTTTACCAGAGTAAATTTTTCTTAACTTCAAAACAGCGGAAGACTTATTAAAATCATGAAAAATAGCAACATCCAGTAAAGCATCATCCACTTTTGCCATTGGCGCGACATGCATTTGACCACCAAAATACTGGCCATTGCAGACGGCCATCAACAATAAATTAAATTCGCGGGAGAAATAATTATCAATAGAAACACGAACCCGTGTTTGACTATATTTCATCAAACCCATTAGTGCATGTAAAAAATAATTGACACGCCCCCCAAGTTTTTTTAACCAGGTACTCTTTTGAGTGAGTTGTGCAACATAGGCGGAAAAGCCACAGCTTGCCACATTGATAAAATAATGAACGGATTCATTGGCAAATACAATTTTGCCAACATTGGTATTGATCTGCTGATGGTGTTTTAAACGGCCCAGAAATTCAGTCACTCTTTGTATGGGAAACTGCCTGGCATAATCTCCGCCACTACCCGCGTTGAAATAAGCAAGTAATGTTTTAGATACGCGCCATTTATCAGTCGAAATCATCCCATTTAAAGCACTGCTTAATGTTCCATCTCCTCCAATTACTAATAAATAATCAGGTTTTTCCTCTAGCAAACTTTGGGTGAGCAGCTTTATATCATCTACATGATTTGACATTCGATAATCCACATTGTCAAACAGCGCGTGTAAGCCGGCACTCATTGCCTGCCAGATTTTCCTGCCTTTTCCCTTCCCTGCAATCGGATTAATAACAACTGCAATTTTGCGACTCATATAATAGCAGCCAGACGGCAAGCTTGATCAATGGCATGTCGAGCATCAAGCTCCAAAGCTTTATAGGCACCCCCAATCAAATGAGTGGTAATACCAGCCTTTTTCAAAGGTTCAAAGAGATCGTTCAATTCGATTTGGCCTGCGCAGATAATAACCGAATCCACTTTAAGTAATTCAGTTTTGTCATCAATCCGGACATGTATACCTTCATTATCAATTCGCTCATAAACCACTCCGGAAATCATCTGAACCTGTTTATGTTTTAGACTTAAACGATGTATCCAACCCGTGGTTTTGCCAAGACGTTTTCCAAGTTTCTCCTTTTTTCGTTGCAGCAGATAGACCGTGCGTGAACTTGGTTTAATCTCGGGTGTTTTAAGCCCGCCTCGATGCTTCACTTCAAGATCAATACCCCATTCTGCATAAAAATGCTCAGGAGGAGCATTCCGCTCATGAGTTAAAAATTCAGCAACATCAAAACCGATCCCGCCAGCACCGATGATGGCAACTGTCTGCCCTACCTCACGCCGTTGCATAATGGCATCCATATAAATCATCACTTTTGGATGATCAATTCCTTCAATATCTGGAATCCTGGGTTTAATGCCAGTGGCCAACACCACATCATCGTATCCTTTTAATTCTTCGATCCCAGGCTCTCTTTGCAGACATATCTCAACCTTATATTTATCCAGCTGGTATTGAAAATAGCGAATGGTATGCTCAAAGACTTCTTTTCCAGGAATGCGCTTTGACAGGTTAAACTGTCCTCCAAGAACATCGCTTTTTTCAAATAATGTCACCAGATGACCTCTTTCGGCGGCTACAGCGGCAAAAGCCAATCCTGCTGGCCCTGCCCCAACGACAGCAATTTTTTTAGGTTTATGTGCCGTTTGATAGACTAACTCTGTCTCGTTACAGGCTCTTGGATTAACTAAGCAAGAAGCGGTTTTATTTTGAAACACTTGATCAAGACAAGCCTGATTACAAGCGATACAGACATTAATGGCTTCGCTTTCGCCAATTTTAGCCTTCTCGGCAAATTGAGCGTCAGCCAGGAAAGGACGAGCCATGGAGACCATATCCGCAAATCCATCTTCTATAAGCCGATTAGCCACTTCCGGTGTATTAATACGATTTGAGGTGATAACAGGAATATTTAATTCCGGTTTAATGCGCCGGGTCACCTCTGCAAATGCTGCCGCTGGAACCATGGTTGCAATGGTGGGTATGCGTGCCTCATGCCAGCCAATACCGGTATTGATTAACGTTGCCCCGGCTTCTTCAATGGCTTTCGCCAGGCTGACAATTTCTTCCCAACTGCTGCCCTCTGCAATTAAATCCAACATGGATAATCGATAAATGATAATAAAATCATCGCCTACGGCTTCACGTACAGCGCGCACCACTTCAACAGGAAAACGCATGCGTTTGGCAAAACTGCCTCCCCAGGCATCCTGCCTCCTGTTGGTATGAGCAACAATGAACTGATTAATCAGATACCCTTCACTGCCCATGATTTCTACGCCATCGTAACCGGCATTTTTGGCCAGGCGGGCACAACGAGCAAAATGCTGAATGGTTTTTAAGATACGAGCATGAGTCATTACCCAGGGTTTAAAGGGGCTGATTGGTGATTTCAAGCCGCTTGGAGCGACAATAAAAGGATGATATCCATAACGTCCGGCATGTAGAATCTGCAGAGCGATTTTCCCTCCTGCCTCATGCACCGTATGGCTGATCAACTCATGACGTCGCTGCTCCTTTTTATTGGTCAGCTTTGCTGAAAATGGCGCAAGTCGTCCGGAACGATTAGGGGCAAAACCGCCGGTTACAATTAAGCCCACACCTCCTAAAGCCCTATCTCGATAAAACATCGCTAAACGGTGCAGGCTTTCCTTATCTTCTTCAAGGCCGGTATGCATTGATCCCATTAACAAGCGATTTTTCAATTGAGTAAAGCCCAAATCAAGAGGCTCCATTAAGGATTTAAAAGGCGGATTGTCGACAACTAGCTCCATGTTAACTCTCATTCATCAAAAATAAATAAACAGTATAACTGCATCCCATCATTTTGCGAAATTTGCTTATATTATTCAAGATTGCTACCATAATCAGGAACACACTCAACTTAACGCAATACCATGCAAATCAAGAAGTATCCTACCTGGATAGGATATACTGCACTGGTTTTCTGGGCCCTTGCTGCTCCTTTTGCCGTTCGCATTAAAAACATTCCTGTCTTTGAAACTTTAACCATTGTATTTACTGTCAGCTTTCTGTTTTCCGCTACCCGACTTACTCTTCTCAAACAATGGTCAAAACTAAAACAACCTTGGCTTTTATGGCTTATTGGTTTTCTGGGCATTTACGGCAATGATCTTCTTTACCTTGCCGCTTTTAAACATGCTCCTGCTGCACAAGCAGATTTAATCAATTATCTCTGGCCGGTGATTGTTATTTTATTTACAGGCTTATTGCCCGATGAAAAACTTAGCTTACGCCATATTATAGCCGCGTCTATGGGGTTTGCTGGTGTTTTCGTACTTATCAACAAAAATGGCCAGGGATTTGATAGCCAGTATCTATTTGGTTATATTCTAGCTTTTCTTGACGCCATTGTCTGGTCTGTTTATACACTGGTGGCCCGCCGCTATGGAAAAAGCCCTGTTGAGATGATCGGGATGTATTGTGGCGTTGGTGCCCTCTGCTCATTAATCATCCACTTTTACTTTGAGCCTCATTATCTCCCTACAGGAAGCCAATGGATTATTCTCATTATGATGGGAATGACCACTCAATGTCTAGCCTATTTCTTTTGGGATTTTGGCATCAAACGTGGCGATTTCAAATTATTAAGTATTTTATCTTATGGCAATCCAATACTTTCCATCGGTTTTCTGATATTTTTTGGCATGGCTGAACCCACCATCGAACTTATTATTGCCTGCCTTTTGGTAACTGCAGGAGGGATTATCGGTATTATACCTTGGCAGAGCTTATATTACCGATGGCTGCATGGTTGGTCTTTAGAGATTGCGACAAACGAAAACGATTCGCGATAAAAGCCCCGGCAAGGGCAATCAAGCCGCCGATAAAGGAGAGTAAAGAAGGCATTTCATGTAAAAAAATAAATCCCATTAACGTAGAAACTATCGGCAAACCGTACAGATACATTGCAGCATTGGAAGCGGGCAGGTGATTCAGAACATAACTCCATGCAACATAAGCTAATGCCGCAGGAAAAACTCCCATATAAATCACGGCTAAAGTGGCTTGAGAGTTAGCCTGCAATATTTCACCTGCCAATGCAGGAAAAAACATCATCAGCATCAGTGTGCCTCCCCATATAATCCAGGAAGTCACAGCGACAGGATGATAGCGCTGTAAATAATGTCTTGACATTAATGAATATACAGCTCCTGTAAATGCCGAGATCACAATGATCCACACACCTCCTGATAATTGAACTTGCGTTTGTTCACCAAGAATAATAATAAACAATCCCAAAAAACTGACCGCAACTCCAAACCACACCACCATCCCTTGTTGTTCTTTTAAGAAAAAAACTGACATGATAATCGTCATTACAGGCATTAAACCAATGATAAAACTGGCCATGCCCGCTGACACCGTCATTTCACCGTAATTTAAACAAATATTATAAAGACCGATGCCGACCATCCCCAGAAAGAGTAATTGCAAACGATCCATCCACTGCACCGATTTTTTTATCTTCATGCTTCTGTAGATAACAGCCATTGAAAATGAAGCTACGATAAACCGCAATAAGGCTAATGAGCCGGGGGAATAGGTCGTCAGCCCATAACGAATACCTACAAAAGCCGAAGCCCACAACACAATAGTGGCTGCTAACGCCGAATTAACTTTTAGAGATGTCACGAAATGTTACTCCCAGCCACAAAAAGAATAATATTTTAACAAAACCTGCACGGTTTTCGCTAGGTTCTGTGCACTTGTCTTCCAAAGAAAAATGACCTGTTTTTTAGAAAATTCTGCGATTCCATAAGAATCTAAAATAGACATTTGCCAAATACCTGCTCTTAGGTTATTTTTTGAAGGATGATTATTTTATAAGGACATATCATGAAAAAATATTTGATTTTTCTTTCCACTTTAATATTTTCCTTCAATATATATGCTGCGGAGATTTCGGTAAAGATATACAAAACAGGAAATGACAAACCCATAGGTGATATTCAATTTAAAGACACCAAATACGGACTGCTGGTTACGCCTGATTTAAGCCAATTACCTCCTGGGCTTCATGGCTTACATTTACATCAAAATCCCAGTTGCGCTGATAAAGGGCAAGCCGCCGGTGGACACTTTGACCCCAAAAAAACCAATACTCACCAAGGCCCCTATGGAAAGGGACATTTAGGCGACCTACCTGTTCTTTATGTCAATAAAGAAGACAAGGCCGATGTACCTACACTGGCTCCCCGTTTGAAAGTAAAGGATTTAAAGGGTTTGACTGTCATGATTCATGCCGGTGGAGATAACTACAGTGATACTCCCAAGCTTGGCGGTGGCGGTGACCGCATTGCCTGTGGTGTTGTTAAAATGTCTGATAATAAAAAATCCTGAAATGCTTATATCCCGCGAAGCAAGTCGCGGGATCATTGGATTAATCAAGTAATCCTAATTCCTTGACAGTATCACGCTCTTTGCGTAATTCATCCAATGTGGAATTAAATTTTTGCTGGCTATAGTCATTAAAAGGCAAATCTTCTACCACGCGCAACTCGGAATGAACTCTGCGGCAAGGATAAGAGAAAATCAAACCTTCATTCACCCCATATTCACCTTCAGAGCTCAGGCACATGGAAAAACTTTCATTATCTGCTGTATCATGGATTAAATTATTCACGCCCACAATAATTGCGTTGGCGGCAGAAGCGGCAGATGAGGAGCCTCTTGCCTTAATGATCTCAGCGCCCCGTTGCTGTACTTTTGAGACAAACTCATTTTTTAGCCAAGACTCATCATCGATGACTTTTGCGGCTGAATAGCCATTAATTTTGGCATTATAAAAATCAGGGAACTGAGTTGAGGAATGATTACCCCAAATCGTCATCTGGTTGACGGCTGTAATGTCAACGTCTGCTTTTTTAGCCAGCTGAGTTCTGGCACGTAATTCATCCAGAGTCGTCATTGCAAAAAAGCGATCATCCGGGATATCTTTGGCATGATGCTTGGCAATAAGGCAATTCGTATTGCAAGGGTTACCCACCACAAAAACACGAATATCATCACTGGCATAGTTATTAATGGCTTTACCCTGCTTGGTGAAAATACCACCGTTAATTTCCAATAAATCAGCACGTTCCATACCTTGTTTACGAGGAACAGAGCCCACCAGTAAGGCCCAGTTAATGCCATCCATTGCGGTTTTCAATTCGGAAGTACAAACAATACGCTTTAGTAAGGGAAAAGCACAATCTTCAAGCTCCATAGCAACACCGTTGAGTGCCGGCAGTGCATCCTCAAGTTCCAGCAGATTTAATTCCACATCCGTATGTGGGCCAAACATCTGACCTGAAGCAATACGGAACAATAAAGCATACCCAATCTGTCCGGCAGCGCCGGTCACAGCAACTCTTACACGTTCATTCATTTTTATTTTTCCTTCTTGTTCAACCAATCTTTAATTAAGTATAAAGCCGCTATACTGCGCGCTTCAGTAAAGTCCGGCCTTAGCAATAAATCTTCCATTGCTGTTACCGGCCATTCAACCACTTCCGGCAACTCCGGCTCATCCCCTGGCAGTACAGAGGGGTACAACTGCTGTGCAACCACCAGATCCAGTCGAGCACCGAAATATCCTGGCGCAAGAGTCATGGATCTTAACCAGGTCAGCTTCTTCGCAGCAAAACCGACTTCCTCCTGCAATTCCCTGTTAGCTGCGTCAAGACATGACTCGCCACTGTCCACCAGTCCTTTGGGAAAAGCCAATTCATAAGTATCCGTACCCGCGGCATACTCACGGACCAGCAACAAGGATTGCCCTGGCGTAATGGCAACCATCATCACCGCACCGTGCCCATGGCTGCGAATACGCTCGTATAGACGATGTGCTCCATTAGCAAATTTCAATTGCATTTCTTCGATAGTAAATAATCGGGTTTTTGCAATTACTGTTCTTTTCGAACAAAAAGGTTTCTCTCGCATCCTTCAACCATATTTGGTTACAAAATGATGCCATGATACTATTGCAGATTAAAACAAGCCAGTTTTTAAGATAAATCCTTAAGCCCAACTTATGAACATGCCTGCAGTTTCCTTATATATACACATTCCCTGGTGTATTCGCAAATGCCTTTATTGTGATTTTAATTCACATAAAAGTCCTGACACCCTTCCTGAAGAAAGCTATATAAAAGCCTTAATTCAGGATTTGGAAAATGATCTGAAACGATTTCCGGTGACAAAAGAAATCTCTTCCGTTTTTATCGGAGGCGGTACACCCAGCCTGTTTTCCGCAACAGCTTTTCATGATTTATTTTCTCGACTACAAGAGATGCTGAATTTTTCATCTTCTGTTGAGATCACCCTTGAGGCGAATCCCGGTACTGTGGAACAGGAGCGCTTCAGGGATTATCGTCAAGCAGGTATTAATCGACTATCCCTTGGAATACAAAGCTTTAATCCTTTTCACTTAAAAGCCTTGGGCCGTATTCATGATGAGCATCAATCTCACGCTGCCATCGAATCAGCCCGTCTTGCTGGATTTGACAATATTAATCTCGATATCATGCACAGTTTACCTCAGCAAACCGTAGAGGAGGGTTTAAAAGATTTACAAATTGCGCTCTCTTATAAGCCGGAACATCTTTCCTGGTATCAATTAACCATCGAACCCAATACGGTTTTTTATAAGAAACAACCCATACTACCTTCCGAGGATGACAGCTTTCAACTGGAAGAACAAGGATTGGCATTATTAGAGCAATCTGGTTTTCAACGATATGAAATCTCTGCTTTCAGTCAAGCGCGCCAATGGTCCAGGCATAACTTAAATTATTGGTTGTTTGGCGATTACTTAGGTATCGGAGCTGGTGCACATGGCAAACTAACGATTGGAAAGGATGTGTTTCGAACCCGTAAACAACGCCAGCCTAAAGATTATCTTAATCCACAGAAAGACTTTCTTGCTGCCGTGGATAAAATTGATGAGGAAAATCTCTTATTTGAATTCATGTTAAACACCACTCGTCTTGAGCAAGCCATTCCTTTTGATTTATTTTTTCAGAAAACTGGGCTATCTTCATCCATATTTCATTGCAAATTAACTGAAGCCATCAATAAAAAACTCATCAAGGTAACTCCTCAACATTGGCAGGTTACCCCGCTTGGCCGACGCTATACAAATGATTTACAATCGATTTTTTTACCGGATGAACTTCACAAGCCATAAAGATTATTTGATAATTAATCAACATTACGTACCACAGTAGTTTTTCCGGCAAAACGACGATTCTTAAACGGAGTAGATTATGTCAGTCCTGCTATTTATTTTCAGTGTTCTTTTGGGTTATTTACTTGGCTCACTCTGTTCGGCAATCATCGTCAGTCGCATGTTCTCTCTTCCCGATCCTCGTCTTGAGGGCTCCAAAAACCCGGGAGCCACGAATGTACTGCGGTTGGCAGGAAAAAAGTATGCACTTATTGTCCTTCTGTTTGATGCTTTGAAAGGCGTTATTCCCGTTTTGCTGGCCAAAGCGCTTGGTGCATCTCCTACCACAGTTGCATTTACCTGTCTTGCAGCGGTTGCAGGGCACATGTTTCCTGTCTTTTTTCAATATAGAGGCGGGAAAGGAGTGGCTACGGCAATAGGTGCATTTCTAGCATTACATTTCATTCTAGGCGTAACTATCATTGCCACATGGCTCATTGTTGCCAATTTCACCCGATATTCCTCATTGGGCTCCATTGTATCCATGTGCTTAGCTCCTTTTTATTCCATGCTCATGCTAAGCAACATTAATACTTTCCCTCCTCTTTTTTTCATCGCTATTTTTATCCTTTATAAACATAGAAACAACATCACTCGCCTAATTGATGGAACGGAACCCAAAATCATTTTCAAATCCAATGTCCTTGCCAAATTAACGGCATCAGCACGAGAAGCCAAACCTGAAATAGAAAAATCCATTCAAACAACACCAAAAGATCAGGAAAAGAAAGAGGAAAGAACAAAACGAAAAAAAGCAAAGAAAAAACAAGAAAAACCTGATTAACTTACTAAAGGCCAACGTGCTTTGACTTCGATTGCATGACTCTTATCTTTTTCCTGTTGCAACATTCGAAGACAACCGGCATATGCCACCATGGCACCATTGTCAGTGCAATACTCAAGCCTTGGAAAATACAGTTTACCTTTAAAAGTAGCCATCCACTCAGTCAATGTGGCGCGTAAGGCCAGGTTAGCTCCCACGCCTCCTGCTACTACCAGGCTATGACAGCCGGTCTGTTTTAAAGCACGTTGACACTTGATCAACAAAGTGTCCACTACCGCATCCTGAAAAGCCTTGGCAATTTCCTCTCGTGCCCTGTCATCTTTTGCACTCTGATTCCAAGTGGTTAAGGCGTAAGTTTTCAAACCACTGAAACTGAAATCCAAGCCGGGTCGATCCGTCATAGGTCTGGGAAAACGATAGGGTGTAAAACCACAACGATCAGCGAGCTTTGCCAGCTTAGCGCCGCCAGGATAATCGATTCCCATTAATTTTGCGGTCTTATCAAATGCTTCTCCTGCTGCATCATCCAGCGTATCGCCCAATAATTCATAATCACCTAAAGCATTGACCTGAACCAGCTGACTGTGTCCTCCTGAAACCAATAAGGCAATAAACGGGAAATCCAATTCCAGGCTATCCAGTTTTGCAGCAAGTAAATGAGCCTCAAGATGATGAATGGCCAAAGCCGGTATTCTTAACGAATAGGCAAAACTTTTAGCAAAGCAGGCACCAGTTAATAAAGCACCGATTAACCCAGGGCCTGCGGTATAGGCGATGGCATCCAACGCTGATTTTTTCAGGCCCGATTGCAGCAAAGCTTCATCAATGAGAGGAACAAGATGATTAACATGATCACGAGAAGCCAATTCCGGAACAACACCACCATACACCGCATGAGTTTCAATTTGTGAATGAAGTGTATGTGCTAAAAGCCCATTTTGACTATCATAAATGGCAACGCCTGTTTCATCACAGGATGATTCAATACCTAATACTCTCATAACACGCTGTTTTTCACTTAAAATGTCAATATTTTATCATAGTTTAACTCAAGGCAGGCTATTTATCGGATAAGAAGCAGCTATTTTCCCATTATTTCACTTGACGAAGAACATAACTGCAACTAAAATTGCCGCTTATTATATGAAATAACAAGAGGATCTATTTAATGCCTACCGTTCGTGTGAAAGAAGGCGAAAACCCTGAATATGCATTACGCCGTTTTAAGCGTGCATGTGAAAAGGCCGGTATCTTAACTGAGTTACGTCGCCGTGAATTTTATGAAAAACCCACTGCAGAGCGCAAACGCAAGCAAGCAGCCGCTGTTAAACGTCATCTGAAAAAAATCTCTCGTGAACTGGCTACTCGTCAAAAAGACCGACGACGACGCAAGTAATATCCTGTTTCATCAACTTCACATTCAAAAAATTCGACGCAGGATATAATAGATACCCCAACATTCCGCACCACTTTATTTTAGCAAAAAAGACTCGGGTGCGGAATGAATGCATAATTCCGAATAATTGAGAGTACCATTGCCATGATAGTTGTGGCATTTTAGTTTTTTTTGCACATCGCCATATTGAACCTGGCTACGTAAAGTATTTCAAACAGGGGAATAAAAATGACTATAAAAGAACAGATTACCAATGATTTGAAAGATGCCATGCGTGCAAAAGATAAAAAAAAGCTCGAAGCACTCAGGTTGATTACGGCAGCCATTAAGCAGATTGAAGTCGACGAACGAATTGAGGTCGATGATGACAGATTGCTGAGTATCCTCGATAAAATGGCCAAGCAACGCCGCGAATCCATTGAGCAGTTTGAAAAAGCAGGAAGAGAAGATCTCGTCGATCAGGAACAATATGAACTGGATGTGATTTCCAATTATCTGCCAGAACCTCTAACTGAGGAGGAAATTCGACAACTCATCGACGAGACCATGCAACAACTTGATGCCAAAACCATGGCCGACATGGGGAAAGTGATGGCACAACTTAAACCGAAACTACAAGGACGCGCCGATATGAGTGAAGTCAGTAAAATCATTCGGGCCAAATTAAGCTAAGAGTCTCGATAGCCATGTCTGGCTTAATTCCTCAGCCTTTTATTGATGATCTCCTGCAGCGCACAGATCTTGTTGAATTGATTGACAGTTATGTTCCTTTGAAAAAAAGAGGGACAAGCCACCTTGCTTGCTGTCCTTTTCACAATGAAAAAACTCCGTCATTTAATGTTATCGGCAAAAAACAGTTTTATCATTGCTTTGGTTGCGGCGCTTCAGGAAATGCCATTAGCTTTATCATGAATTATCTCAACCAGGGTTTTGTTGATGCAGTAGAAACCCTGGCTGGTCGGTTAGGATTAACCGTACCAAGAGATCAGCAAACCACAGCAAAAATAAATCAAAGCCAGGATCTTTATCAGTTATTGGCCAAAGTCAATCTTTTTTACCAAAAAACACTTAAAAATCAAGGTAAAATAGCTATTAAATACTTGCAGCAACGTGGGTTAAACGGTGAAACTGCAAGGCGTTATCAGTTGGGTTATTCTCCCAATCAATGGCATACCCTGGAAAAAATATTCAAAAACCAGCAACGCGAACTCATCACCACAGGCATGCTCATTAAAACGGATGAGGGAAAAATATATGACCGTTACCGACATCGAATCATGTTTCCCATTCATGACCGGCACGGTCGAATAATTGGTTTTGGCGGTCGCACGATTGATCCTGCACAAAAACCAAAATATCTGAACTCGCCTGAAACCGTGCTTTTTCAAAAGAACAGAGAGCTCTATGGCTTACATCAGGTCATCAGACATCAAAAAGATATTGATGCCATTATCATCGTTGAAGGATACATGGATGTCATTGTTCTTGCGCAATACGGCATTATCAATGCCGTTGCTACGCTGGGTACCGCTACAAGCAGCTATCATATTCAACTATTATCAAAATATACCCGTCGTCTTATCTTTTGTTTTGATGGTGATAACGCCGGCAAACAAGCTGCCTGGAGAGCACTTGAAAACAGTCTGCCTTATTTGAATCAGGGCATTGATGCCAGTTTTGTTTTTTTACCACAAGAACATGATCCCGATAGTCTTGTTCGCCAGGAAGGCAACCACGCTTTCTTAAAGAGAATCCACAATGGCATTCCCCTGCATCAGTTTTTCTTTACAACCTTAAGTATGGGCATCGACTTGCATCAGCCGGCGGGGAAAACGCAACTGATAAACATGGCCAGACCTTATCTGGCAAAAATGAATGAGGGTTCTTATAAACAGTTACTGATTGACGATCTTGCCCGTAAAACACATATCGATCACCATCGATTAACACAATTATTAAGCGACAAGGAGAATATAAAACCTCAGGAACCCAGAGCCATTATATCACGCACACCGATCCGTGTCGCTGTTGCTCTTCTTCTGCAAAATCCGGAAATTTATTCATCCTGTATCGAGCATATTAATCCAAATCTGCTGGTAGGAGACGATCAACTCATCTTGAAAAAATTACTCCTGTATCTTTCAGAGACTCCACAAAGCAATACCGCCACACTGATCGAATTATGGCGCGATTCACCGCTTTTTGAATCCATCAACAAACTGGCTGCCTGGGATCACCAAGTTCCAGAAGCAGAACAGATTAGAGAATTTATCGATATTGTTCTATTCTTACAGAAACAGAACAAAGAAAATAAAATTCATCAACTTATTGAAAAATCCCGCCAGGAAGGCTTAACTGATGAAGAACGTATCTTGTTACAAGATATGCTCAGAAAACGCCATCAAACCTCCATTGATGAAAAATAAAACAGTAATGGGCTGGCAAGTTTTCTTATGCCAGTCTATAATAAAAGGTTTGAAATTTTTAACAATTCTTACGAAAGAAACTGCCTATGACCACAAATGACCAAGAACAGCAACGCTCACAGATCACAAAAGTCATAAGTCTCGGAAAAGAACAAAATTACCTGACTTATGCTCAAATTAACGACCTGTTACCAAATATTGTTGATACTGAACATTTTGATGTGATCATCAGCATGCTGGAAGGCATGAACATCAAGGTCTTTGAACATCCTCCCAGTGACGACGAGCTGGCACTGCTTGGAAACACAGAAGAAGCTCCGGAAGATGTCGAAGAAGCCGCTGCCGTTCTTGCTTCCGTTGATAAGGAAACGGGACGCACTACTGATCCTGTCCGCATGTACATGCGTGAAATGGGTACGGTTGAGCTATTGACCCGTGAAGGCGAGATTCGTATTGCCAAACGGATTGAAGAAGGTATTTATCAAGTCCTGAAATCACTGGCACATTATCCTGAAACCATACAGCTTGTTCTTGAGGACTATGATCGGGTGCTGGAAGATGAAATGCGCCTTAGTGAAGTCATTAGCGGTTTTTCCGACTCAGAAGAAGAAGCTCCGGCGGCAAGCATCGGCTCCATGCTCGACGAAAACGAAGGAGGAGGTATCCTCGGTGATCTGGATGAAGAAAACGAGGAAGGAGGACAAGATGATATTGGCGATACGGATACCGGGCCTAGTCTGGAACAAGCAAAAGCTTATTTTGATGAACTTCGGGAAAATTTCGATCTGTCCATGAGTGCTCTCCAGGAACGGGGACGTAGCGATAAAAAAACAATTGAACTTCTGGAAATTATGTCCGATTCCTTCCTGAAGTTAAAGCTTACCTCAAGACAGGTAGATAAGCTCACACGTCATTTCCGCCAATTACGAAACCATATTCGTGAATTTGAACGAAACATCATGCGCCTGTGCATTGAAAAAGCACGTATCCCGCGAAAGCTGTTTATTGACACTTTCCCAGGACAGGAAACGGATCTGACTTGGCTTAATACCCTTCTCTCCAAACATAAGGCAAAATTGGACCTGGAACGTATCAGTGAGCATCGAAACGAAATTATTCGTCTGCAAACTAAGCTGGCCAACTTTGAAGAAGAATACGGCTTGAAAATCAGCGACATTAAAGACATTAACCGTAAAATGTCTATCGGAGAGGCCAAAGCCCGACGTGCTAAAAAAGAAATGGTAGAAGCAAACCTGCGCCTCGTGATTTCAATTGCCAAAAAATACACTAACCGCGGATTGCAATTTTTAGATCTCATTCAGGAAGGCAACATTGGTTTGATGAAAGCGGTTGATAAATTTGAATATCGACGCGGTTATAAGTTTTCAACCTATGCCACCTGGTGGATTCGTCAAGCCATTACCCGCTCCATTGCTGATCAGGCACGAACCATTCGAATACCTGTTCATATGATTGAGACCATCAATAAGTTAAATCGAATCTCTCGTCAGATCCTGCAGGAGACAGGACGCGAAGCCACGCCTGAAGAGCTGGCTGAAAAAATGGATCTGAGTGAAGACAAGATACGAAAAGTCTTAAAAATAGCCAAAGAACCCATTTCTATGGAAACCCCAGTGGGTGATGATGATGATTCTCATTTAGGTGATTTTATTGAAGATGTCAATATTGATTCTCCCATTGATAAAGCAACGGCTGAAGGCTTACGTGAAGCCACACTTGAGATACTGGAAACATTAACACCAAGAGAAGCCAAAGTCCTGCGCATGCGTTTTGGCATTGAAATGAACACGGATCATACCCTTGAGGAAGTCGGCAAGCAATTTGATGTCACCAGAGAACGTATCCGTCAAATCGAAGCCAAAGCCTTACGCAAGTTACGTCATCCATCACGTTCAGAAAAACTGAGAAGCTTCCTGGAAGGAGACGAAAGCTAAAAAAATTTCTCTGGTATTTTAAGCCTTTTATGTTTAGAATACCCGCCACATGATAGAGGTTAGACGCTCTAACCTCTATCAACAGAGAAAATCCGGGCCCATAGCTCAGTTGGTTAGAGCAGCGGACTCATAATCCGTTGGTCCTAGGTTCGAGTCCTAGTGGGCCCACCAATAAAATCAAGCACTTGCAGTGCTTTTCAAAAAACTCGAAAATCTCATGTAGACGTAATGTAGACAGATTATATCATCTGCTTTTAGATACATAGTGTGGATTAGACACATTATCACTTGGCTCAAAATTCCAATGCCGGTAAGGGTGCCTAAATCTATTAGATATATCGTTTTGATAACTAGTTGAGGCTCCTATGTTAAAATTTGGATATATTTCTCTTATGTGGCTATTTATACGTTTATATAGATTTTCTTTTAATCTTGTTTTTTCGGGTCGTTTTTTGTTTTTATTTTTATTAGCAAACTTGTCATTCAACTTTGCTTGTATAGCGCCTAATACAATATCAACTGATTGAATTATAATTGATTTTTTAGAGTCTACTTCATGTATCTGCTCAGCAGAGCAAACTAAATTATATTGATCTGGAATAAATTTATCTAAATTGCTGACAAAATACTTAAACTTATTACAATCATCTTCTTTCTGAGGCAATAAATCTAAATAATAATGCATTGAATATTTATTTTCACTTGCAAGGTATTGTAAGCCAAAAGCATGTTTCAAAAATTGATAGTATAAAAACAAATAACCTTTCTCTTTATGCTCCTTTGTTAAATTGCATGCAACCTTATTATTTTGACTAAACATTATTCTTATTTTCACGATATCATCATTTATTAAGCCGAAAAAATACTCTATAAATTTACTATATTGTAGAAATGTCTTCCCGCTAACTTTATCCCATTTTATTTCCCCATTAATTTCCAGCTCATCTTTTTTGCTATTGAGAAGTTGAGAATAACATCGTTGTGATTTTCATCGACAAGCAAAGCCCCACCATAAAAATTTGAGAAATATTTTCCCTTGCGTACTGACTCATCAGCATATACATAGATATTATTGCTTACCTGACTCATAAAATATCGTTATTCCTTTAACCGATTAGAGAAAATGCATTATAAAGGTGAGGGCTTCAAGAAAACGCTCCTTTAGTTCCCATCTCAATAATTTTGTATGTATAATTATAGAACATCAAAACTTTTCCACATTAGTTTGCAACCTGACTGCTATACTAAATATTAATGGATTAAAATGGATTTTGATTTTGAGAAAAGAAAATACAAATAATCTTCTAAAATTTTTACGCTCACTTAAAGTTCAAGAAGATACACAAAAAGGTTTCACTCCAGATTCTATTGCTCAAGAAACTAATTATGCGCCTTCCACAATAAAAAAATATCTAAGTGCCTTTTTAAGGGAGTATTGTTTTTATAGCTATAAAGAAAAATTGTGGTACTGTTCAGGCCTATCAGAATTAACTGATTTCGATTTTCTTACGTTAATGAGTCAGAATAAAGGAAGTGACTTTCTAAACGACACAGAAAAGTTTATACATAATCTATACCAGAAAAGCAAAAACTCATTCTTAACAGCTCTACAGCTTTATAACAGCCCCAATCAGCCATCAAGGATAGAATTATTTGCAATGTTGATAGCTAACTCATGGGAGTTATTACTTAAGGGAGAGATTGTTCAAACCAATGCACTTGAAGCAATTTATAAAAAGAACAAGAGTCAAACAATTAGTTGTAGAGATGCGTTGAAAAAGCAATATCCTGAACATAGTAATATTAGAAAAAATATTGAAGAAATTTTGAATATCCGAGATCAGGCGGTACATTTGGCTATAAATGAAATTCAATATGACTTATGTCGTTTATTTCAGTCAACAATTTTAAATTATGTAAAAAAATATAACCAGATAACTGGAGGAACCCCTTTACCTTCTATGAACTCAGGCTTATTAAATTTAATTATAGAAGGAAATGCTGTCTCAACAAATATATTAAAACAAAGATATGGTGAAGCTTCAGCAGATATAGTCCAAAAATTCCTTGGGAAACTCAGAAACCAGTCGAACAAAATAAATAGTCCTGAATTTGCAATATCCATGGATTATAAACTTTGCTTAACTAAGAATGAAAGTGCATCTGATATTACGTTGCATTCAGGTGATACTGGAGAAAAAGCGATAAGAATCTATGAGCCTGTCGATCCTACACGCTCTCATCCTTATAAAACTTTTGATGCTAGAGATGCTATAAACGGTAGAATCCGTCCTAAAATGATAACGAATCACATTTTTTACAAAATAGTTAGGAAATACAAAATAAAATCTAATAGAGATTATTTTTATCTAAACGAAAGCACACCTAGGTATTCAGAAAAATTTATCGAATGGTGTTCTAATAACATTAATAATCAGGTGGGTTGGCTAGAAAATATATAAAATCTTTATTAACCAGATAAAAAGATTGTTCTGCGTCACTGCATATTCCGTGCAGTGACGCAGGAAACCATCCTTGATTTTACCCAGTAAAATCAACACATTCCGCCCTTTTGTTCAAAGGCGCTCAACGCGTTTGAACAAAAAACCCACTATAAATCCTTGCGCAGCAAGCACCGATTTGATAGCTTTTAATTAGCACAGCTGATGAGCCTGTAAAGGCGAAACCTTTTACAAGGTCTTGTGCTTAGCCACCCCAATCCCTAACCCTGTGGCTGGACGTTCAGTCGGGATACCCTTCACGGATACTTGCCATTCGGCAGAACAAATTCCAGCGGAATTTGAAGTCAGCATACATACTCTGTATTGACACCATCTAAGCAAATGCTACGCATTTTGCTATGTCGTTAACATTTCAACAATAAGGAGGATAACCACCAAAAAAATGTAGTACGGCAATTTGATTTGCCCCCTGTTTCGAGCTTTATGGCATAAGCCAGGTTTCGCCTTTGAGTGAGCCGCTCGACCAACACTAAACCAAAGCCAGGGCAAATAACATTGAGGTGAAGCGATGCGAAAACAATCATTAAGACAAACCGCCAACCGGTTTTTAAACTCTGATCATCGCGGCTGTTTCAAGGAGAGAAAACGCCGGTACTATGTCATTCATAAAATGATTGACGATCTTTTTATCGTTGGCAATGTGCCGCCTAAATGGCAGACGATTAAGCCAGTACATATTCAGAAACTGGTTGAACACTGGCAGAAGAGAAAATTAAAAACTGCCACTATCACGCGCCATCTGGGCATCATTAGAAAATTCCTTTATGAAATGGAATGTCCAACTGCAAATGAAATCAATAACGAGAGCCTTGGACTTAAAAGACCAAAAAAACATAAGAAAAAGCCAAAGATTTATCCTGGCTTTTGGCAAAACATAAGCACCCCATCAGCCAGATTATTAACCGGCTTACAAATTCAATTTGGCCTCACGTTAAGCGAAGCGATGCGCCTTAGTCCTGACTTTCATGTCCAGGAACATTCTTTATGGATTACACGCGAAATTGCTACCAATAGCCACGATCGATTTATTCCAATACGCAATGACGTTCAAGTAGCCCTACTACGAGATTTTAGTTCATTAATCGGAGGTTCTGGCAACCTTATTGATGCCATTGGCTATCAGATTTTACTCTGTAGCTATAGGCAGGAATTAACCAGATTAAAACTCTCATCATCAATTAAAAATTTCCGCTATTTGTACACCAGGAATCTCAAACAACAGCTGCAATCAGATATAAGCAATTATGAATTAACCTGGCTGATTATGGAGGAGATGGGGCTATCATCACGTACAACCGTGTGGAATTACCTGCATGAGCAATAACAAACTACGCAGCGCCAAATTTTCAATTAACGAAATGGTGAAGGAGATTAAAAGATATTCTCATGCCAGCCGAGCTGACATGCGGGTGATGCTCAATCGTTGCATCAAGGATCTGCATGAGAAAGGCTATAAGTTATCGCATATCAAAGGATTAAAGCCTAAGCATATCTTTGTTCTGGTGGAACATTGGAAAGAACAAGGCAAAAGCCCTGCCACCATCAAAAATTATATGTCAAAGCTTAGAGGGACAGCCAAATTTTTAGATAAGCCCCAGCTAGTAAAATCTAAAAACGATGATTATCAGATTCCTCAGCGAAGTCATGTCACCACAGTCAACAAAGCAATCCACGAGATAGATTTAAGCAAATGCAGCGATCCATTAATACGCTTATCTTTGGAGGCACAATCCTTATTTGGCCTTCGAAGGGAAGAGTCGATGAAGGTTGTGCTATCCGATGCCTTTCAGGGAAACTATTTGCAAATAAAACCATCATGGACAAAAGGCGGTATTGGCAGAACTTTATGGATAACTAATGATGCCCAAAGGCAATGGTTAAATAAGGCACTTCAGCAATTACCGTCAGGACAATCCTTGATTCCTCAGGACAGAACTTACAAACAGCATTTAAGACATTACCAAAGTCAGACTGAATTGATGGGTATTAACAAATTACATGGCCTAAGACATGCCTTTGCACAGCGAAGGTACTTTGAATTAACAAAACAATTTGATCCGCAACATAAAGGCTGGCAATCTCCGATTAATGGAGGACCAACCACAAAACAGCTGAATCAACAGGAAAGGCAAATTGATCACAAAGCACGTGGAATTATGAGACTGTAGATAAAATTGTGTAACTGTCTATCATATAGGCCTTTATGGCTAAGGATAGATAGTAATGAATCGAAAAGAATTAGAAGCTTTTGCAAGAGAAGCAGCCAAATCATTAAAGACTGAAAAAGGTCTAAATGATATCAGTCAAATGTTAACCAAGATTACCGTTGAGGCAGCGCTTAATGCCGAACTGGATGAGCATCTTGGTTATGACAAGTATGAAAAATCTGATATCTCAAATAGCCGTAATGGCTATAGCAAGAAAATATTAAGCACTGAGGAAGGCCAGTTTGAGTTGAGCACTCCAAGAGACAGAGAAGGAAGCTTTGAGCCGCAGTTAGTAAAGAAGCACCAAACTCGTTTAACCTCAATGGATAGCAAAATCCTTAGTCTTTACGCCAAGGGCATGACAACCCGGGAAATTGTTGCAACCTTCAAAGAAATGTACGATGCTGATGTCTCTCCGACCTTGATTTCTAAAGTTACTGATGCAGTACGTTATCGAGTGGCAATCTCGTCCTTTGGAAGCCGTTTATCCTATCGTTTATCTGGACTGCATTGTGGTTAAAATCAGACAGGATAAGCAGGTTATCAATAAATCCATTTATCTTGCGCTGGGTGTTAATCTTGAAGGCCAGAAAGAGCTGTTGGGAATGTGGTTATCTGAAAATGAAGGGGCTAAATTCTGGCTGAACGTGCTGACAGAACTGCAAAATCGTGGCGTCAAAGATATTCTTATCGCCTGCATTGATGGGCTTAAGGGCTTTGCCGATGCCATTAATACTGTATTCCCGGAAACAAAAATCCAGCTTTGTATTGTCCATATGGTGCGTAACTCTGTTAAGTACGTTCCCTGGAAGGATTATAAGGCAATTACCGCTGATTTGAAGCTCATCTACAAGTCAGCAACCGAAGATGAGGCCTTGCTTGCATTAGAGCAATTTTCTGAACGCTGGGATAATAAATACCCTCAGATAAGCCGCTCCTGGCGCAGTCACTGGCATAATCTCAATACCTTATTCAATTATCCAGAGGACATTCGAAAGGCTATTTATACAACAAACGCCATCGAGTCTCTAAATAGTGTCATCAGAAAAGCCATTAAAAAAAGAAAACTCTTTCCTTCCGATGATTCGGCTAAAAAAGTTGTTTATCTGGCTATAATGGATGCTTCCAAAAAATGGACTATGCCCATTAAATATTGGAAGGCCGCTTTAAACCGGTTTATGATCGAGTTTGAAGAACGCTTAATTGATTTTGTTTAACCAATGACAGTTACACAGAATTATTTACAGGGTCGGAATTATCAGTCGTCAACTTGGCCATTCTCGCATTTCTATCCTACGAACTTATATAGGCTGAATAATAAGATAAGTTCAATCAACTCTCATGCTGTCTCAAAAACCAAGTTAACTTCTTTGTCTGTTTGATATTCGAGAATATCACCTGGCTGACAACGTAAATATTTACATATATTCTCCAAAGTAGAAAATCGAATTGCTTTTGCCTTTCCATTTTTTAGAATAGACAAATTTGCTTCTGTTATTCCTACAGCTTCAGCCAGCTCTTTTAAACGACATTTTCGCTTTGCCATCATTACATCTAAGTTAATTACAATAGCCATAATGTCTATCCTATATCGTTAATTGTGCATCATTTTTTAATTCATATGCTTCTTTTACCATCCAAGATGCTATTAGGATAATAAAAGCTGTAATGAGTGTAGTAAGATTAGTCGAGCCAAGTGTGATAGACGCAAAACGTTGGCCTGCAGGGTTATTAAAGCTCAAAGCTGCAGTTATCAGAGGTTGGTAAATAATTTGAATGAACTCCCCTATAATCATGAGAATACTTATTTGCTTTATAATCTTAATATTATCGAGCTCGAAAAGACTTCCATGCTCATATAAATTAAATAATTTAGCGAGTCGATGACAGATAAATATCGTTATAGAAAGAGGTAATAATTGAATAGTGAATATTATTGCTTTATGTATCAATGAATAATCAGTTGAGTGGATTTTTGATGAGGAAATAATTTGATCAAACATGCCATAGTGGATCATTGTATCTATGTGGAAGAATGTAAAAAATGCCGTAACTATTGGTAGCAACCAACATAACGACATGAAGATTAAATGGAGTATTCGACTAGCAGTTTTTATTTTTCTCATAGCATTCACCTTTTTCAATTAAATAAAATTGAATAATAACATATTTTTATTGTTTATCAATAAATATTTATTGTAACAATTGTAATTTCCGATAACAAACAATAACAGCCAATATCATTTGATATCAATTAGAACATCCTGTTGAATTAAATTCCTACGCTGATAAAATCAAAAGAGAAAGTAACTGATGAGCCTGTGAAATCCTGGCGAAACCTTCATGGTCTTACTATAAAGCCACCTTCTTTCCCTAATCCTGTGGCTGAGCGTTAAGTCGGGAAAAACATCTTGTATGGAAAACAAGATTTTCACGGACAGTTTTACGGTGTCATGCCGTATATGCTTTGAGCATTCATTCTTTAAAAACTTGGCAAATCAACTTTATGGTTGGTGATATTGCATAACCCAATGGGGATGAGTTTGTCCCCATCTGGGACCATCTCTCCCTCTTTTATTAAAGGAGCGATACCATGCAAAATTTCGATTCTGCAAACATTCAGATGGACCATTTACTGTTTGAATTGACCCGATGTGTAAATGACCTACAAGGATTTTATCGTCAATTGTCCATTGAAGATAGAAAACAGATTGAACTTAGTCTGAGTAAGCTGGAATTTCTGGTTTCTCATTCAGACAGGTATCAAGGTCAAACTGCCCTTGCTGTTGTTTAATCTTATTTTTTAACCGCATAACAGGAAAAAACTGCTTTATGCGGTGCTTTTTCTGTTGTGCGGACTTTTTCACTAACGGGAGAACACAATGACAGCATCATTAAATAAGGTACAACTGATTGGCAACTTGGGCGCAGAACCAAAAACCATCACCAGCCAAAACGGTCAGTCTTTTGTCACAGCCACTCTGGCAACCAATGAATCATTCAAACAGAATGACGAATGGCAAACCAGAGTTGAGTGGCATCAACTGGTGATGTTTGGCAAATTGACCAAAGTTGCTGAGTATTTACAGAAAGGATCGCAAGTTTATGTTGAAGGTAAGTTGCGTTCCAACCATTGGACTGATGGCGATGGCAATACCCGTCATAGCCTCAGTGTTGTGGTAAATAGTATTCAACTTCTTGGCCAATCCAAACCAACTAATGAGACTGCCAACAAAACCGCAGAAAGCCATATGGCACAAATGCGGGAAATGTTGCAGACAGAATCAGAAGAAATACCGTTTTAATCAAACCCAGCGCGGGAGTAAATTCCCGCAGGGGCTTGCTCTCTGATTATCATTTTCAAGGAGAACAACCCCAATGGATAAATCGGAAATCTATGTCGCTTGTTTGGGTGCGACTCGAGGTCGCCTATGTGATTGTATGAATTGTTTATGCTTCGATATCTTATATTATTTCTCGAGGCTGGACTTTTAGAGTACCTATGATTCCCTTCATAGTAGCCTAGTTCGACGTGCATGGCCGGTAACAGCGATGTGCGAAGCTCGAATGACAATGTACTGAAATTCACTTTTGTGGATGTCATAGATTTGCTGACAAGTAGACTATGAACCTAGAAGGTTCATCTGGGATAAGGCTAGGCTGGTGGGTATGGTTAACGAAAGTGTGAACTACTGATAAACATCGTGAGCGACGATGAGCTAAAGAAGCTGATAAGCTCAAGCCAAAACGGCACGCATGGGTCAACCCAGATCCAGACTTGGGTTGCAGGGACAATCAACATGCACGGTGAAGAGGTAGAACCTAACCCCTCCTTGTCATGTAGGTGGAACGAGGTAAACCCGATTCTGTGCCTTATTCATAAGGCAGGTTAACCGTAAGGAAAACTGTTGCAGGAGCGGGCAGAAGATAGACTAAAAAGCAAATGCTTTTCTATAATGGAAAAGATAGGAATTTATGTTCTAAGGTGAAAGCCTGCCCACTTAGTCTTGGTCAACATCGCGAGATAACTATAGAATTTCTTTTTAAGGAGACAAGCAAATGACCAAATCAAAATTAAATGATGAGGATGCGGCTCCTACATCGGATATATGGCATCCCATTAATTGGCATACTTGCCATGAAGAAGTTAAGAAACTGCAGCGTCGTATCGCGAAGGCAACACGAGAGAAACGCTGGCGTAAGGTCAAATCCTTGCAATGGCTGCTCACTCACTCGTTTTCAGCAAAAGCTATTGCTGTAAAACGTGTTACAGAAAATAAAGGTAAAACGACAGCGGGAGTTGATGGAAAAATCTGGTCAACTTCTAAAGCCAAATCGAAAGCCATTACTCAACTTAAGAGACGTGGGTATCGCCCACAACCTCTCAAACGAGTATATATCCCAAAATCAAATGGCACCAGAAGACCGCTAGGCATTCCTGCAATGAAGGACAGAGCTATGCAAGCTTTATATTTACTTGCACTAGATCCTGTTTCTGAAACCACTGCAGATGGGAACTCTTATGGTTTTAGGTCATATCGTTCTGCGCAAGATGCTATCAGCCACCTCTTTATCATGCTTTCTCGTAAGGGAGCTGCTCAATGGGTGCTAGAAGGCGATATCAAAGGGTGCTTTGATAATATCAGTCATGATTGGATACTTGATAACATTCTGTTAGACAAGAAAATACTCCAACTCTGGCTTAAAGCGGGATATGTTGAGAAAGGAAGTCTATTTCCTACCTACGAGGGTACACCTCAAGGTGGAATAATCTCCCCTACTTTAGCTAACTTGGTACTGGATGGTCTGGAAAAGTTGCTCGCAATAAAATTTGGATCATTGCGATACGATGGACACAGCTCTCGTACCCGTAAACACCAAGTACACTTCGTAAGATATGCTGACGACTTCATAATCACAGGAAAATCAAAAGAACTTCTTGAAAATGAAGTCAAACCACTGATCAGAAGTTTTCTGGCAAAACGAGGTTTACTGCTCTCTGAGCAAAAAACCAAGGTAACGCATATTAAAGAAGGATTTGATTTTCTTGGTCAGAATGTACGGAAGTACCGCTTGGGAAATCCCAACGAAAAACTTCTGATAAAACCATCAGTGAAAAATGTTAAGACATTTAAGCGGAAGGTAAAATCAATGATAATAAAATTGCGTACAGCTAAGCAACACGAGGTAATAGGTATTTTAAACCCTATTATTCAGGGTTGGGCAAATTATCATCGTCATATAGTGGCCAAGGAAACTTCGCCAAAGTAGATAACTTCATCTGGCACACGTTATGGCATTGGGCATGTAGGCGACATCGAAATAAAGGCCTTAAATGGGTAATGCGACGATACTATACTGCCATAGAAAATCGTCGAAATATGACATTCGCCTGTATGGTGAAAACAAAGGAAAGTAACCACAAACTGATCACATTGCGCTTTGCAACGGACACCAAAATAGTTCGTCATAAAAAGATAATGAGCTCAGCGAATCCTTACCTTCCTGAGTTTGACCAATACTTTGAGAAAAGAACATTTGAGAAAATGCTTCAAACCTCTCAGAGAAGTCCAAACTGTCAGTCGTTAAAACTGTAATGTTGTCGGCTAGCTCAAGCTAGCTTAGGAAAGGTATAGTTATAATACTGTATCTGTGATTGAAGCCGTATGCGGGGAAACTCGCACGTACGGTTTTTATGGGGGAATGCTGCAGCAATGCAGTGTTCCTACCTACTCATCTTATAATAGCGGCTACCTGCATGGTCAATGGGTTGATGCAAATCAATCTGAAGATGCAATTATGGAAGAAATTCAAGCCATGCTTGATGACAGCCCAGTTTCAGATCCAGGTGACTGGGCAATCCATGATTATCAAGGATTCGGTGATATTGAGATTCATGACTTTGAGTCTATCAGCACGATAACGGAATATGCTGAGTTTATTTCTGAGCATGAAGAACTAGGTCAGGCATTAATTGCTGATTATGGCCTTGAGGCTGCCAGGGTGATGATAGAAGATCAATATCATGGTTGTTATGATTCTGAAGTTGATTTTGCCCATCATCTTATCGATGACTGCTACAGCGAGAAACTGCCAGATAATTTGATGATGTTTTTTGATTATATGGCATACCGTTTTTCAAGAAATTTATGGTCACCAAAAATTGATGTCGGATATAATTGGATTGATGGATGTGTTCCGGTCTCAAAAGCTGGACAGGGCTTAAATACGCTTATAACCTGCCGGTCCCGGGTAAGGTGGTTCTGCGGCCTTTTTATCCTTTGTCCAGTTACCACTCGCATAATTTTGGATGTCCTTAATAACATCCCTTACTCTGTGAGAAAACGTTCCTTTTAAAGCAGATGCTTTTATGTCTTTTTTTGAATCGTTTACGCTATTTAAAATATCATTAAAGGGCTCATTTTCATCTGCATGGTTTACAGCATCATGTAATGCCTCTAAATACATAATCTTGAATTCTTTTCTTTCTTGATTCGGTAAAAAAAATCCTTTTAATCCCTTTGTTTCGCTTTTTAATTCTTTGATTAAAGCGTCCAGTTTTTCAAGCGCGTATTCTTTCCAGGAGAGCTGATTGAGTAAATTAGTCCAATCAGGGGTAGGGATTTGTTGTTGTCCTAAAGCATTTTTATAATCTTCAAAGACTTTTGTTGCATCTTCTCTCGAGTAAAGATTTTTATAAATTAGCCAGAGCAGCAACGGTTGAAGTTGATCGAGAGAAACAAAATCATTGATTTTTACGCATGCGGATTCAACACTGTATTTCTCTCCATGAGCAAAGCACGTACCTTCGGCATCTTTAAAGAAGGTTGCATCTAATCCCAACTGATTTGCAAACTCTTTAAACTGATGGGCTGTAATATCACAATAAGCCCTTATCCAGTCTATCTTTTCCTGTTGTCCTTCAACCCGGTCATCTCGTTTGTCGACAGCGAAACACAAAATCCAGCCAGGTTCTTTCTGATAACGTGAGCTATCTGAATCTATTCTTATTCGTAATTTACCTAAATCTGCCAATAAGCCCTGGTTATTTGACAAGGCCTCGTTTAAGGCTGAATTTGAAGCTGCGCCACTTGTTTTCGCAAGGATGGTAAAGGTGTTAACCTCTGAGTTTTTGTACTTGTAAATTGGATAAGGAGGGTGTGAGCTCTGTGGAAATTTTGCGCCTGCCATGATTTTGGGGACTGTATTTCCACTCTGTTTTTTAAGCTTTTTCGAAGTGTGGCGAGCCTGCCCTTTAGACGAGGATAAACCCTCAATGCTATATACTGTTTCCGGCGGAGCGGAAGGCTCAGTATAAAAATAAGAATAGCTCTCATCGTCAGGGGGCGGTGCTGATGGAGAAAAGGTATGATTATGGACATTATAGCCAAACTGTTGCTGCACAAGGCTCCATTGGCCACGGCCAATGGCACGCAAATCGATGGTTTGATAGGTCCCGGAAATAACATTCCCTACTGGATTGTTAAGCCGGGTATGAGTTGAGGTAAATAATCCCTCAATATCTTCTCTTGGATACCAACCTTCAGGCATAATACATAACTCTATAAATTTGTTTGGCTACATTATTTAAATGATAGCATTTAAGTTCTTAAGGGAGGCTTAAATGGCAATTAAAAGAACAAATTGTGCAGGACAAAACTTCATAAGTCAACTTCTATTCGTACATTTTCGGGAACAAGTTGTCTGATAATTTTTCTAAACTGCGCTAAATTTATCGCGAATAAAATCCAGGCCGTATTTGAAGAAGCTGGTTCGTGGTCTTTGTTGTTTTTTTATGGTTGTCCACTTAATTGGGCGGTTATTTGTGTCGTTATGGCCAGGCAATTGCAGAGCATTTGCTTCTGAATAATTTTAAAGTCCTTGCTATCGACTTTAATCCGGATGAAGTCAACAGCTGGCGCCGACAAGGGCATTCTGCCATTTATGGTGATGCTTGTGACATCGAATTTATGGCTTCACTTCCTTTAAAGAAAACTCAATGGGCCATATGTGCGATCCCACAACATGAACATTGCGCAACTTGGTTAAAATAGAAAACACAGGATGGTTATTTATGGAACTATTTGAAGCAATAAAACGAAGACGGGCGGTACGTCAATTTTCTGATAAACCTCTGAATGAGGAAACCATTGAAAAGATACTGCAAGCCGGTCAATATGCACCCAGCCCTTTAAATTCACAACCCTGGCATTTTACTTTGGTACGGGATAAAAAAAATCTCAAAGCATTAGCGGAAAAAGCTCGTCATGCTTCCTTTCTGGCAAAGGCATCGCTTTTAGTTATTGTGACAGTCAATACAGAACCCAATATTGACGAATGGTTAATACAGCACAACCAGCATCTCTACAGTGGTGCAGCCGCTTTACAAAACATGTGGCTCACAGCCTGCAGCCTGGGTATTGGGAGTTGCTGGGTTACCTTGGATGAGTCGTTTACCAAAGAACAAATGTCAATCCCTAAAGAGCATACCATAATTGGAGGACTGGCCTTGGGTCACCATAATGAACCACTCAAAGCCTATGCCGATGAAGACAGGAAAGCTTTGCCCATATTAATATCTTTTGAGCAGTTTAATTTACAGGAAAAGAGCGAAACAGAAAGCTGTTACACTTGTCTTAAAATGGTTCCCAAATCAGCGGCCAATTCGTTTGAGGGAGACGATTATGTCCGATATTTTTGCGGCAATGAATGTTATGCTGAATGGAAAAAACAAACCCAGAAATGGCTTGATGAAGACAGCTGACGATGGCGTTTCTTACTCAACATAAAAAACCTCTGAATGTCGGCAAGACAATAACAGTAACAATCAATAACAATTGATATCAATTAGAACAACCTGTTGAATTTTATTCGGGCATTGATAAACTGTTAAAGAAAGTAACTGATGAGCCAGTGAAAGCCTGGCGAAACCTTCTGAGGTCTTACTATAAAGCCACCTTCTTTCCCTAATCCTGTGGCTGAGCGTTAAGTCGGGAAAAACATCTTGTATGGAAAACAAGATTTTCACGGACAAAGTACAATATACACCAGGATTATTAAGAGCAATAAAACTTTTTGGTCTCTGATCGAGCTCTCCAATATGTCCCCTTGATATGTGTGGGTTATGAAACCGCCAACACCTTCTTATTTATTTTATCCATCTATAGTGTAGGCGTTCAAAATTACCGCGATAACAGTAAATTGTGAAATTTAAAACAATTTATATGCAAGATCCAAAAAAAACTGTCTTTTTTGCCGCTATAACAGTAATTATCGGTATATTTATACGAAAAAGAAAAATAAAGACTGTATCTTTACCGTTTTTACTGCTATAACAGTAATATACATTCATTTATGGTATTCTATGCCCAAACAAAATATTGCTAATATAGTTCATTATCACCGAAAACAAAGCGGCTTATCGCAACAGGAATTAGCTAGATTAGCTGGTGTTGGTAAAACTGTTATATACGATATTGAAAAAGGGAAAGAGTCCGTGCGGTTAAACACATTGCTAAAAGTGTTAGATGTTTTAAATATCCAAATGAAATTTGAAACGCCCTTTCCTCAAACAACGGATAATAATTCATGAGAAAAGCATATGTATCAGTGAGTGGTGTTAAGGCTGGAATATTAGAAGAATTACAAGGTGGAAAATATCAATTTACCTACTTTGATGATTATCACGGTGCACCTATTTCTCTCACAATGCCTTTAACAAAAAAGGTCTATGATTTTGCTGAGTTCCCCCCCTTTTTTGAAGGCTTACTTCCAGAAGGCATTATGCTTGAAGCACTATTACGCAAATATAAGATAGATAAAAATGACTATTTTGGCCAATTGATAATTGTTGGCCAAGATGTCGTAGGAGCAGTTACTATTGAGGAACTAAGATGAAACGCTGCCCCATTACGTATGAAAGGATTGGTGACCGAGAACACTATTCGCAACGTGGATTGCATTTGCTTTCCCCTAAATTAAAAAGCCTTAGTCCATTAAACTTAAGTGCTGATGAGCAGCGGCAGGAAGCAATTGCTCGTGTAGGGAAGATGTCTATTCAAGGTGTTCAAAAGAAACTAAGCGCAAAACTAAAGGTTAAAGATGGGTATTTTGAAATCGTTGATCAAAATGGTCATTATATTTTAAAACCACAAAGTGATATTTATCCAGAATTACCCGAAAATGAAGCCATTACTATGTCCCTTGCAAAAACCATTGGTCTTGAAGTACCGGTTCATGGTTTAGTTTATTCTAAAGATAACAGTATGACCTACTTCATTAAACGGTTTGATCGAATAGGCCATAATAAAAAGCTAGCTTTAGAAGATTTTGCACAGCTATCAGGTGAAGATCGTCACACAAAATATAAAAGTTCTATGGAAAAAGTGATTGCAGTCATAGAACAGTTTTGTACATTTCCAAAAATTGAGTTCGTTAAATTATTTAAGTTGACATTGTTTAACTTCCTGGTCGGCAATGAAGACATGCATTTAAAAAATTTTTCCTTAATTACTAAGGATAAAAAAATTTCCATATCACCAGCATATGATTTACTTAACTCAACTATCGCTCAAAAAAACACAAAAGAAGAAATGGCTTTGCCCCTCAAAGGGAAAAAAAATAATTTAACACAGCGTGATTTTCTTATATATTTTGCCATTGAAAAATTAGAATTAAACCAGAACGTTATCGATGGGATCCTACAAGATTTTCATCAAGTAATACCTCAATGGCAAGAACTGATTGGTTCAAGTTTTTTATCTCAACATATGCAGGAAAGATATCTCCAATTGTTAGATAAAAGATGCGAGCGATTAAATATTTTTTGATTAACTGAAATCAGCGGCCTCCATCATATTTTCTAGTAAAAAATTAGCCGCCTGCTGCATCGGCTTGCGTAAGCGTTCAACGTCCTTCATGATATACCCTGCTGTTACATCATTATTCATTTTATGATTGAGCAAAGGTTTTAAAGCATAGGCTGGTAAGTCAAGGCTATCTGCAATGGTGGCAAAGGTTCTTCTCAGATCATGTAAAGTAAACGGTACTCCTGATAATTCCACTACCCTGTTCACAGCTTTTTTAGGTTCATAGATATAACCGGTTTTGCTTTCAGCTGGGAATACATACTCACTGGTTTTGTTTCTGCTTCTTCGCTCCATTAGGTCAAATACAAAATCAGACATAGGCAACGTATGGATTTCATGGTTTTTTGTATCTTGTAGGGTGATAATTTTAGATTTGAGATCAATGTCAGTCCATTTTAGGGATGCTGCTTCCATTTTTCTCATACCGGTGAAAAGGAGCAATAAGAAATAATCGTGCCACAAGAGTGCATTTCTGTAGTTATCTACTTCCACCAACATGATCACCGCTTTATACCAAGCAGCTATTTGATGCGGTTTAATGACGGTTTGCTTTCTATCTACTCGATACCATGCTCTGGTATGTGGTAGGTATTTAACTGGATTAATGGTGATAATTGGATGACCATTGCCATCTTGATATTCATACATGGCATAATTAAAAATAGCTCTTAATACCCGCATGGCATTATTGGCACGTGCTTTACTATTGGTCTGGCCATGCTTGGTATGCCGTTTGGCAATCATCTCTCGGGTAATATTCACCAGCGGCTTATCAAGCCAATCTGGTACCACTTCATGGAGCACACATTGATAATCGGTTAAGGTGGCTTTAAATCTTTTCTTGCCTTGAGGTAATCATTCAACACCTGCTGCAAGGTCATGGCATGAACTTTTTTGGTTTTCATCTCTGCAATAGGATCATCGCCTCTAGCGACACTACCCAATAGGGCTTTGGCTTGCTTTCTGGCCTCTTCAACCGTCAAGTTACCATATTTACCTAAAGTCACCCTTTTGACCTTGCCACTAATTCTGGTTTCAACGATGAAGCTTTTCACGCCACTTGAGGTAATTCTTAAAGCAAATCCCTTTAGACCCGAACTGGGGCTTAATAATTTAGCAATTACTCCCAAAATGAAGTGGGTTTCAAATAAGTGGAAGTTGTGACTTAGTCATAAGCATATAGTATTATAGGCATAGAAGTTTGGCTTTTATAATTTTTTAAAATATGACCAATTGTTCTCATGCTGGTTTTAAAGCACAATTTAAATAGATTCCAACCTTATGATAAATCATTTAATTTCACTTAAGCTAAAATGGTATGGAAGTAATTTAATGAAAACACTATATGAATATAGTGTGGCATTTCTTCGCTCTTCATCTAGCCCTATATTTGATACTTTGTATTGGGTGACTAGAAAGAGAATGAATAAGGATATGTTAGTTGACGCCGATGATATGATTACTAATTATCTCTCAAAAAAAATATAAATCGATATTACAATTCAGCTGCCATTTCTGAATATTGGTGCGATAAATTAAATATATATTTATTTTCTCTCAACTATTATAGTTGTAGTTTTACCATGGTTAAAACAAATTTTTCATATTAAATAAAGATAGTTAAGGTCAAAATCCACCTATTTTGAGCCCTTAGCAAGCGTAGCCTTGATAAGCGCAGCGCATCAAGGTTTAGGGACATCAGCCAGAGTAGGTATCAAATTATAAAAGGACGACCTTCTGCGTCACTGCATTCATGTGCAGTGACGCAGAACAACACCGTTGATTTTACGCAGTAAAATCAACACATTAAACGCCTTTGTCCTAGCGCGCCTCATGCGATAGGACAAATTACTGCCTTTAAACCCTTGCACAGCAAGCACCACTTTGATAATTTTTTAAATGAAGCATAACTGACGAGCTGGTGGAATTCCGGCGAAACGTCATCTGACGTCTTATGCAAAGCCACTTCATTCCCTAACCCTGTGGCTGGACGTACAGTCGGGAAACCCTTCATGGATTTTCTACCAACCGGTAGAACAAATGTTTCTTAGCATTTGCAGTCAACTACTTTCATTTTGACCACGGACTTGTGACAGGCCGTTGCTTTGTCGTATTCATTTATCAATAAATTTAAGGAGGACAAAACCATAAAAACCGTTGTAACCAAATGAATTGTGAGCCATTGAACGATTGATTTGCCCCCTGTATCGAGCTTTATGGCACAAGCCAGGTATCGCCTTTGAGTGAGCCGCTCGACCAACACTAAACCAAAGACAGGGCAAATACCGGCTTGCGACATGACCAAATTCGGATCGGATGATGAGAAAATATTCTTTAAGACAGACCGCTAACCGATATTTACAAATGGATCATCGGGGCAGCTTCAAGGATAAAAAACATCGTGCTTTTGTCATTCACAAAATGATTGATGATCTATTTGCGATTGGCCATGTTCCTGTGTCATGGCAGGCATTGGAAAAGCACCACATTGAACAACTGGTTCAGCACTGGCGAAAACGCGGCATTAATCCAGCCACTATCATGCGCTATATGACCACCATTAGAAAATATCTGATGAATATTGGCAGGCTAATTGCTGATATCGATAACCAAAGCCTGCAATTGGTGCGCTTGAAAACACGTAAAAGACAAATCAATATCTATCCTAATATCTGGGAATGGATGGGTTCGCCCATACCTCGATTGATCATGGCGTTGCAAACGCAATTTGGATTAACTTTTTCCGAAGCTCTTCATTTACAGCCAGACATTCATATCAAAGATCATGGGCTTTGGATTACCCGGGAAATCGCTTTTAATTCAAAAGATCGCATGATTCCGATTAGAAATACTGTACAAAAAACGATTGTGGCCGAGTTATGCCAATTGACAAATAACCAAAGCATGAGAGAAACAAACAGCTATGACAATATCAGAACGGCGTGGCGCAACGAATTAACCACCCACCACCTACCAACCAATAAATCATGGCGCTACCTCTATGCCAGACACTTGTATCAAACCCTGTGTCCCTTATTAGGTAATTATCAAACCTGCTGGTTGATACGGGATGAAATGGGGATTAAATCACGCAACACGTTATGGCTATATCTCAATGAGTAAATCAAAACTACGCAGTGCACAATTTTCAATTAATGAAGGATTGAAACAAATCAAAGGTTACTCCCATGCAAGCCTCGCCGACATGCGCCATATGCTCAACCGTTGTGTTAAGGATCTTCACGAGCTTGGATATAAAGTTGGCCATATCAAAGGATTAAAGCCTAAGCATGTACATGTATTGGTTGAGCATTGGAAACAACAGGACAAAAACCCGGCCACAATCAAAAACTACATGTCCAAACTGCGAAAACTGGCAATTTTATTAGACAAACTAACGCTGGTTAAGCCCAGCAATGATGATTACCAGATCACACGAAGAAATTATACCCCCACCCACAACAAAGCAATTCATAACCTTGATACCTCGAAATGCACTGACCCCATGATCCGCTTATCCCTTGAGGCACAAGAATTATTCGGTCTACGCCGGGAAGAATCGATGAAAATCATCATCAGTGAAGCATGGCAGGGTAACTGCCTTAAAATCAAACCAAGCTGGACAAAAGGCGGTATTGGCCGAACACTGGAAATTAGTAATGAACAACAACACCAGTGGTTGCAACGGGCTTCGCATCAGGTATCTCCCGGTTATTCTTTAATTCCCAAAGAACGAACATATAAACAGCACCTTCGATGCTATCAGACTCAGACCGAACAGATGGGCTTAAGCAAATGCCATGGACTACGCCATGCGTATGCGCAAAGGCGATATTTTGAATTGTCTAAAATATATGATCCTCAAAGCAAAGGTATGTGTTGTCCTTTGGAAGGAGGAAAACCCTATCGAGATATGACAGCAAAAGAACAAGAAATTGATTGCAAGGTTAGAAATATACTTTCCCGGGAAATGGGGCATTCCCGTAGGGTTATAACTCGAATTTATTGTGGATAGTAGAATATTATGTGCTGTAATTTCTGACCAATTCAATGAAATTAATGATGATTATTTGTCTACTGTGCATAAGTGATAACCACAATAAATCTTATGTTCTGCAACACTTAAAATTTACCTTGAGTGCTAAAATATAAGATATATCATTATGGTTATGTAAATAAAGCCGTGTATTTTATTTATGGTTTTATATAAGGAAATATATGATAGAAAGGTTATGTCCGTAAACTGCTGTAAATTCAGGTTGACTTTTTAGGAGTGGAGTCATCGCTAAAATTCGGTACTATTGAGTTGTGAAAAACAATAACTATCGAAGGAGATTAGCGATGACGGATTACAATATTACAGTTGGAAAGGAATTGCTTCCAGAACTTTTATCAAGCCAGGATGGGCTCGCAAAGCTTGTTGAAGGTGTATTGAATCAGGTATTGGAGGCACAGGTGTCAGAAAGTCTGGGAGCAGACAAGCATGAACGTTCAGGTGAACGTATAGGCTATCGTAACGGTTACCGTCCAAGACAACTATACACTCGTGTGGGACCAGTCACTCTTCAAGTGCCGCAGACACGTGATGGCTCTTTTTCTACCGATATTTTTAAGCGCTATCAACGCAGTGAGCAGGCTTTTGTATTGGCTCTGATGGAAATGGTTGTTAATGGCGTATCAACCAGAAAAGTTAATAACATTACTGAAGAACTTTGCGGTGCTAGTTTTTCAAAGTCAACCGTCAGTCAACTGTGTTCTGGTCTTGATGCAAGAGTCAGAGCCTTCAACGAGCGTCGGTTTGATGGTGACAACTACCCATTTATCATGGTTGATGCGATGTTTATCAAGTGTCGTGATGGTGACAGAGTCGTGTCTCGAGCAGCCTTGACCATCTCGGGTATCAGAAGTGATGGCTACCGTGAAATACTGGGCCTTCGCATTGGTGACACTGAGAGCTATGCTACATGGGATGAAGCGTTTAAATGGCTAAAATCTCGTGGGCTAAAAGGCGTGATGTATGTTGTGTCAGACCAGCATGCAGGGCTTGTGGAAGCGGCTAGAAAGCACTTTCAAGGTGCAACCTGGCAACGATGCCAAGTTCACTTGATGCGCAACATCCTCGGGCACTGCTCTGTCAGACACCGCAAAGATGTTGCTGAAAAGGCAAAGCTTGTTTTTCAGGCACCTGATATGGAAGAAGCCAGGCGTAGACGCGATGATTTTATTGATGCCTTTGAGAAAAAAGCACCAAAATCAGTTACCTGCCTTGAGGAGGCTTTTGACGATGCCATGGTAGTTATGGCGTTGCCGGAGAAATACAGGAAGCGACTTCGCACCACCAACATGCAAGAGCGAATTAACGAGGAAATCAGGCGCCGAGAACGAGTGATAAGGATATTTCCTAATGATGATTCTGCATGGCGGCTGATTGGCGCTTTATTAGCTGAACAAAACGAGCAGTGGCAATCAAGGCGTTATCTTAATATGGACGAATTTAATGACTGGCTGGCTGAGAATGAAGCCGGAAAGTCTAATGTTGTAGGGATGAATGCTTTGACTAAATAACGTACTAACTTGATAGGCTGAATTAATGGGAATTTACAGCACTTTTTGGACTTGACCTGATAGAAATTTTAATCGCTTTAATTTCATCCGGGTTTTTAATATTAATATTCAAAGAATGCAAAGATTGTAGAAACAAAAAAATAAAACATGATTTAAAAATTTACCGGAAATTTAATTCTATTTTTAATGATAAAATGTTGGAGTCTATCATAAAGATGACACAAGAAGGATATTTACCTGAGGGGACTTATTGGCGAATAGATACTTTGGTTGAATTCATACAGTTACCAAGCAATCAATTTCTAGACAAAAAGTTAAATAAATTATTATCAGAGCTTACCTTCAATCTTCATGAAATTGGACAACTTTACTCAATGTGTGGCAGATGCGAGCTTGTTGGTGATAGGTATAATTTAGTTGCGCATAAAGACGGAAATCCTGAAGCATTTAAATTAATAAATGACAGTGAAGAAAAATCTCGAAGCCTTCTCAAATCCTACAGAGCATTTCGAGGTAAAGTTAAAAGAAAATTCAATTTATAAGCTTTAAATAGTAAATTACATTAATTTCATTTAATATCAATATGTTATTTTCCTTGATATTCATATCTCAATTGGTATTCTCAAAGAAACACAACTGAAGAGTCAGTGAAACCCTGACGAAACCGCAAGGTCTTGTGATACACCATTTTTTCCCTAATTTGATGGTGGAGCGTTTAGCCGGGAAACCCTTCATGGATACGTCTTGTGGCTTTAAGCCAATGGAATGTGCTTAGGCATATCATCTTTAATAATCAGGCAAATCAACCGACACGTCGGTGATCTTTGTTTTACATAACCCACAGGGGATTATTTATCCCTGCTGGGGTTAATCCTCTTTATTAAATAAGGAGTATATCATGCAAAAAGCAGAAGCGTTGCAGCTGGAAGTCGAGCACTTATTGTTTGAACTTAATTGTTGTGTGAATGATTTGCAAAATGTTCGCCTGCGAATATCTGCGGATGACATTCACCAAGCAGAACTGAGTTTAAATAAATTGGAATCGCTCATTTCCTTTGTAAAAATTTTCTCTAAGAGAAAAATCGCTTGCTGATCCCTTGAAGTAATTCATTAACCGCATAACAGAAAAACGTCTGCTTTATGCGGCTATTTTTCTGTTATGCGATTTTTAACCCCAACAGGAGAATATTATGACTGCATCATTGAACCGCATCCAGCTTATTGGCAATTTGGGTGCTGATCCAAAAAGTATCACCGGCAAAGAAGGTCAAGCTTTTGTCACTGCCACGCTGGCCACCAATGAGTCGTATAAACAAAACGACGAATGGCAAACCCGGGTGGAATGGCATCAACTGGTTTTTTTTGGCAAATACACCAAAGTTACTGAATTTTTACATAAAGGCAGCAAGGTTTTTATAGAGGGTAAGCTGCGTTCTAATTCATGGACTGATAAAGATGGAAATACCCGTTCTGCCACCAGTATTGTGGTAAGCAATGTTCAGTTACTGAGTCAAAGTAAAGCCAGTGATGACCAACCTGCTAACAGCACTGCTGAAAGCCACGTGGCTCAAATGCGTGAAATGTTGCAGGAAACGACAGAAGATATACCGTTTTAATCAATCACCCAACATGGGAGCATGCTCCCATGGGGCTTGCTCTTTAAATGATTAAGGAGAAAGCCTATGGACACCCCTCAAATATATGTTGCCTGTCTGGCATCTTATAATAACGCAATCTTGCATGGCGAGTGGATTGACGCCACACAAAGCGAAAGCGACATCATGGCTGAAATCTATGAGATGCTGGACAATAGCCCAATAGAAGGCGCAGAAGAATTTGCGCTGCATGATTTTGAAGGTTTTGGTGATGTTGATATAGATGAATATACCTCGATACAAACCATTGCTGAGTATGCGTTTTTTATTCAGCAACATGGCCGCATTGGTGCAGCATTGCTATCTGAGTATGAGGTAGCAGAAGCCGAATCAATGATGGATAACTGTTATCAAGGTTGTTTCGATTCAGAGGTTGATTTTGCTTGGCAATTATTTGATGAATGTTATGCGCACCAGATACCGGATAATTTGAGATTTTACTTTGATTGCGAGGTTTTTTCCCGTGATCTATTTATCAATGATTATTGTTCGGTAGATGTTGATGGCGAGACGCATGTATTTTCAAGGTATTAAGCCCCTGTTTGGGGCTTTTTCTTTTGTCCTAAAAGCGCTTTTTATAATAGAGGAAGGATGGTTTGATCAAGGGAGTATTCCAACAACAAATAATGGATAAATATTGATCACTTTTAACTTATTCATTATAATCTTTATTTTCTGAAATTGTTTTTCATTATATTTATATGTATATCAATAAGTTAATTATTATTCTATTGGTTTCTATTTCAAGTGGTATTTGTAATGCTACTAAAAGTTCGATCCTTATGAATGGGACCCACGATAATTTACTTATTGAATATCAAGTGTGCATTACTTTAGAGAAGAAGCATATTTGTACTGAATTGAGGACAAAAAATTTGTCTATTGGACAAACATGGATTCCAGAAAATGATACTGAGTCCCATCCAATTTTTATTACTAAAATTCAAACATCTGTTTCAGAAAAAAGTTTTCCTGGATTTGATGAAATGTTAAATATTCCTAGTAAAGAATTAAGTAAAGTGCAGTTTTGCATATTAAACATGTTTCCTATTGCTATAAATACATTTGCTGACGACTTATTTTGTTCTCACGTTGAGGGTAAGTAGTAAAAATGTCATTACCATATTATTTATTTATATTTTCTGCTTTGATTTCTACTTGTTCATATTCTTCTATCGCAGATTTACCCATTAAAAGTCATGGAAGCTATATTGTCAATTACTCTGACTATCCTATTACAGTTCGATATAAATCTTGTCGAGATCATAATAACCAATATATTTGTGATAAAAATGAATTTTCAATTTCTATAGATGGTAAATCGTCAAAGTATATTGGTAATTATACAAGTAGAAATGGCTCTAGGGACGGAAAATTATATATTGTTACGCTTATATCTAACAATGTTAGGACTAAAGAATATTCAGATGATTTAGCAATGAAGAATCAATACTTACCTACATGTATCATCCGTGAGAGAGCAGAAATCGATGATTTTGGAACCATAAATTTGTTTTGTACTGGTAGGTCTCATGCGGGAATTAAGGCATGAAAATATTTATTTTACTTTTATCTTTGATTCCATTCAGTATAAATGCCTATCAAAGTGTTTCAGGGTATTCTGTATTTAATAAAACAAAAGAGTCTATCAAAATAACTTATTTATATTGTGAAAAGAAAAATGGTGCTGGACCGAGCTCTTTATCTCAATGTGGGAATCCCAGTGAAATAGAGTTAAAATCGCAAACAATAGGATTAATTCCCTTTAATAATGATGCTGATTATGGGGTGCTTATTACCTCTATAATTTCGCCATCACAAAGGGTTTTATTTGCAACTGATAAGCAAGCTTATGATATGAATCTTCATGGAGTTGAAATGGGGGATATTATGCAATGTTATAATTTTTTTAATGCAGCAGCTAAGGATGCATTTATAATCGAAGATATTATTGAAAATAAATTAACTTGTACCCGGCATAAAATTAATGCTTATTAGCTGTTTGTTGTTATTTCCATAAGCACATTTTGTACTAACTCTTAGTGTTGATTGGAATGAATGTTGAACCATAGTCATATCGCCACAGGTAAACACAGAAACACACACATCAGTATGTGGTTTGTAAAAAATTCATTTGAATAGTGGAAAATACACATGCGTGACTTTTGCGTGTTTGAGTATGACACAGTTATACATTATACGCCATTTGTAGTGGTATCATGCGACAAATTATTATTTTAAAATCAACGGGTTAAATTTAAAGTTGAGGGCTCATAATCCGTTGGTCCTAGGTTCGAGTCCTAGTGGGCCCACCATATAAATCAAGCACTTACGGTGCTTTTTAAAAATATCGAAAATCTTATGTAGACGTAATGTAGACAGTTTAAAAAGGATTTCCACTATGTTACAGGATTTACTAAATGACAAAGTGACCCTAGTAAAAAATAATGGGATGAAAGTTAAATCTGATATTCCAGCCCAAGTTTCTTCCAATAAAATAATGTGAATTAGTTTCGACTTAATCTGACATAACCACTTGAAAAGGTGAGAGTTTCCGGTTTTGATAGAAGTGCAAACTTTAACAAAACCAAAAGGAAAACTCTCATGATAGATAATAACGTTAAAATTATTAAACACAAAGTTGGCTTACTAAATTTAGCTGAAGAATTAGGCAATGTATCGAAAGCCTGTAAGGTAATGGGTTTATCACGAGACACCTTCTATCGTTATAAATCAGCGGTAGAATCTGGTGGGGTAGATGCCTTATTTGATAAGTCACGAAGGCAACCTAATCACAAGAACCGTGTTGACGATTCTATAGAGCAAGGTAAACGCTTAATTAACCCCACTCTTCTCAGGCATTTCCAAAGCAGGTAAGCTGCGCATGTTTTCAAGTTCGGAAGGGTTTACATGAAAGGGCAGCAAAGCTTCGAGCTGTTCGATGGTTTCAGCATATTGGATGTTGGTCAGTGCGTATTTCAACCATGCGAAAGCATCAACCTGGTGTTGCTTACAGGTTTCGATGAGGGAATAGAGGATAGCACCTGCTTTGGCGCCCGTTTCGTTGCCATGAAAGAGCCAGTTTTTTCGTCCGATGACGAAAGGTTTAATGGAGCGCTCTGTTCGGTTGTTATCTATTTCGAGACGGCCATCGTCAAGGTATCGTTTGAGCGCAACCCAGTGCGTCAACAGGTAATGAACGGCTTTGCCCAATGGGCTTTTCGGTGGGATATTGATTTTTTTATCTTCAACAAAGTCTTTGAGTTCATCAAGAATAGGTTTGGCCTCTTTTTGTCTTGCCTGATAAATATCGTCTGGTGCAGCTGTAAACCTCCCTTTTTTAGTGCCAGTTATAATTAGAGTTTTCCGACCTGTTTTTAATCAATCTGTAATCCAAAGGTGACATATCACCGAGTGATTCATGTGGTCTTTCTTCGTTATATTCTTTCATCCAATTTGTGGTAATATCACGTACCTCATTGAGACTTCTAAATAGATAAAAATCCAATATTTCATTCCGATAAGTTCTATTGAACCGCTCCACAAATGAATTTTGAGTTGGCTTTCCCGGCTGAATAAACTCAAGAATAACACCATGCTTTTCTGCCCAATCCGCTAACGCAAGGGAAATAAACTCAGGTCCATTATCAAGTCGCAACCTTGCAGGATATCCTCGATTGGCGGCAATATGGTCAAGTACCCGAATAACCCTTAGAGCAGGCAAGCTCAAATCAATTTCAATTGCCAAAGCTTCCCGATTAAAATCATCTACCACATTAAAAGTCCTGAATCTTCTGCCGCAATTGAGGGCATCACTCATAAAATCAGCTGACCATGTATGGTTAAGGGAATCAGGCACAGCAAGAGGTTCCGGGTGACGGGAAGCTAATCTGCGTTTTCCTTTTCGCCTTATATTTAACTTCAACTCACAATAAACACGGTATACTCTTTTATGATTCCAGGAGAAACCTGCCTGCCGCAATTTGATAAACAACTTCCTGAAACCATAACGCGGATAGTGTTCGGTTATGGTCACCAATTCTTTTATCACCGCTTCATCCTTATCCATCGCCGGCTGATAGTAGTAAGCTGTACGACTTAAGCGTAATACCGAGCAGCTTCGCCTGAGACTCAGACCATGTTCCTGCACCAGATAATCAGCCATTTCCCTCTTTTCAGCCGGCTTCAAAGCTTTTTTTCTATAACATCCTTCAGTGCACGGTTTTCCAGAGACAAATCAGCAAACATCCGTTTCAGCTTTGCATTTTCTTCCTCAAGTTGCTTCATGCGTTTAATATCTGAGGCTTCCATCCCACCGTATTTTGCTTTCCAGTTGTAATAGGTGGCATCGGATATCCCATGTTCCCGGCATACATCCTTTACCAATCGTCCTACTTCAACTGATTTTAATATGTTTAAAATTTGATTTTCTGTAAAGCGACTGCGTTTCATCGTTCCTCCTCTTTTTTGCTTATTATGCCGGAGAAACTCTAATTGAAAATGGTGCTATTTTAAGGGAGGGTTACACAGCCTTTGCCTCTTTGAGGGAAGCTTCCAGCTGATAAAGCTCGGTAAAATAGGTCAAGACTTTATGGGCAATGCCTTTTTTCTTGCCGGCAAGTTTGACCACATCGACAAAATACCTTCTGGCGTGCGCCATACAGGCAACATGGGTAACATGGTCTTCTTTGTCTAAAGCGACATAACCACCATAACAGTCAGCATGCAGGTAGCCGCTGAAGTCGGAAAAGAAATCAGCCGGTATCTGGTGAGTGCGTGACGGATGGTACTGATAAACATAACAGCGTTTATCCGGTGGACCGCCAATGAATAGCCACATATAGGATTTTGATGTTGGCGGTTTGTTTTTCTGCTTGAGCACCTGCACGGGTGTTTCATCCGCATAAGCGATGTCATAATCGTGAATGGCCGCAACCATGAGTTTAACCAGCGGCGTTAATAAATCAGCGGCTTTTACCACCCAGTTGCAAAGCGTTGCTCTGGTAACGGGAATGCCCGCTTCTTTAAACATCGCCTCCTGGCGATAAAGCGGCATGTGGCGGTTAAACTTGGCATCAATCACTGCTGCCAGTAAACCAGACGATGCAATGCTTTGTGGAATAGGTTGTTTCGGCAGTTTGGCCGTTTGAATGGTTTCTTCACATGTCTTGCAAGCGTATTTTTTACGAACATGAACCACACGGAAGGTCATTTGCGGTACAACATCCAGTTGTTCTGAGATGTCGTCACCAATATGAGTTAACTCACAACCACAGTCGCAATGTTTTTCTTCATCGCTTAAGTCATGAATCTGCTCAACATAGGGTAATGACTTGGGCAGTGCTTTGCGGCCTGTGCCTTTTTTAGCACGGGTATAGGTAATGGTTTCAGTTTGAGAAGGCTCAACAGTCGATTCATCCTGTTCACTGGATGGCTCTGCTTCGTCAAATTGCAATGCCATTTGTTCCGGCACGACACCTTTTTCGCTTTTGCGGCCAAAGCGTGCATTACGGAATAAGTGCAGCTGGTGGCGAAGCGTTTCGATAGTGCTTTCCTGCTGAGCCAACAATGCCAACAAACGCGCATTTTCTTCGCGTAATTGCTCTACTGTTAAGTCAGATTGTTGTTTCATCGTTGGTATTATTTGTGTTGTTTTAATGGGCACTATTATACCAAAATAAGCATGCAATGTAACGGTTTAATTTAATAAAATCATGAAGTTAACTTAAAAATAATGCTTGAAATCAAGCATGGGAAATTCAGACATCAACTTAAATTCAAGCCCCGCCAACAACCAGTCCAACTGTTGGTGAGTAATGGCTTCAAGCTGGGTTGACGTCTTCTCCATCTTAAATTTTCCACGCTCTAAGCGCTTGTGATAAAGCACAAAACCATTCTTATCCCAAAACAAACACTTAACCCTGTCACGGCTACGATTATAAAAAACGTAAACAGAACCATCGTTCGCCGGCGATTCAAATTCCTCAATCACCATGGCAGCCAAGCCATTAATGGCTTTTCTGAAATCAACAGGTGTTGTTGCAACATAAATCGCTGTCGTTTCCGGTAAGCGCAACATTATAACGCCCCTGCAAACGTTAAAACTTCACGTAAAATGACTTTGTCGGTCTGACCGCTGATTCCAAGGCGTACACCATTTGGCAACATTAACTGAATGGCCGGCTCATAGGGCGTGTTTGCCGAAGTAGGTTCAACAGCTGACTTAACCGCTAGAAAATGAGGGGATGTTCTCTGCGCTTTTGAAGCTTTAGGACGAAGACGTCCTCGCCAATAACAAAACGCTGAATGACTTATGCCTTGCTGTTCACAGTAAACAGCTTGGGTTAAACCACTGACTTCCCATGAGTCATTATGAGATTGCCAAAATTCGCGTCGTGATCTTTTCGGATTGTCTGTCATGCTGATTTTCTCCGTTGTTAAAAATAAACGGAGTATCAAGGTTGGGAAGGAACTTTGCTAGGTGAGGTTAATTAAGCGCTTACAGAGCAAGCGGTAAAAGAGTACGCCATAGAATATCCAGCTCATGGTCAACTACGCACCAGTAATGAGTTGCGTAAGAAAGGGATTTTTGTATCCCCTAGTGGCGTTCGCAGCGTCTGGCTTAGGCATAATTTAGCTAACTTTAAAGACCGTTTGAAGGCACTTGAAGCCAAAGTAGCATCAGAGGGCATTATTCTCACAGAAGCACAAATTGCAGCTTTGGAGAAGAAGAAGTTTGATGATGAGGCTTGCGGCGAAATTGAAACAGCACATCCTGGCTATCTTGGTTCCCAAGATACATTCTATGTGGGAACTATCAAAGGAGTTGGCCGCATTTATCAGCAGACTTTTGTTGATACTTATAGCAAAGTGGCATTTGCCAAGCTCTATACAACAAAAACGCCTATTACATCAGCAGATCTCCTTAACGACAAGGTCTTGCCGTTCTTTGAGCAGCAGCAGTTACCTATGCTGCGTGTTTTAACTGACCGGGGTACAGAGTATTGTGGGAAAGTAGAACAGCATGACTATCAGCTTTATTTAGCTATTAACAACATTGATCACACGAAAACTAAAGCACAATCACCGCAAACAAACGGTATTTGTGAGCGTTTCCACAAAACGATTTTGCAGGAGTTTTATCAAATCACATTCCGTAAGAAAGTTTACGATGACATGGATGAACTGCAAAAAGATCTGGACGTATGGCTTCATTATTATAATAATGAGCGCACCCATCAAGGCAAAATGTGCTGTGGACGTACTCCAATGCAAACATTGATTGATGGCAAACAAATCTGGAAGGAAAAATTGATAGGCTGAATTTGACCTGACAGACACTTCTGAAAAACCGGTAACTGTCAGATCAAGTTTGAACTACTACAAATAATGGGTCTTTCCCATTTACGGGGGCACTCACTTAACAGCACAGCACTCTAACACGAGTCCTATAGTTTTCAAAGTTTCTAAATCCATATGCACGTCTTTGAATCAGTTTCATCTTTCTATGAAAGCCTTCTGTAATGCCATTAGACTTTCTAAATCGCCACATACAAGCTATCTCCTCTCTCCATGAGTAGAAAGTTCTACCAAGAGAAGCTAATGCCTTGAAGGGGCTCTGTTTCAACTCCTTTACCATGTTTAAAAACTTGGGTATAGCTTTTCGACACCACTTCTTATTCATAGCCTTGAACAGTAGTAACTGATGCAGCTGTTGTTGGAAGTCATAAACCGCTTTGACGGCAGGGTTGTCTTCCAAGAAAGCATCTCTTCTAATTCTTTTTTTAGTTGTTAGCTTGTCAGGTCTCGTACGAAGCAAAGGTAACAGGCCTCTATTGCTTTTCACGTTAGAAGCCAGCTCTCTGTAGGTCATCATACATTGATGCTGCAACAAACGAATCACATGAAAACGGTCAGCTACTATCCTTGCATTCGGAAAGTGCTTTTTTACGATAGAACGGTATGTACTACTTAAATCCATACAAACCACTCTGACTTGTTCCTTTCCTTCTAATGATGCCAAATAGCTAGAAAGGTCTTTTTCACTTCGACCTTTAACAATATCAAAGACTCTGATGTGGTCAAGCAAATTTGTACACCCCAGTTAAGCCACGTTTTTCATTAACCCCCAGAACCTGTTTTCAAATTGATTCGGACTTTGATAATCCAAAAACGAATGCAACCTTTGATTATTATAAAACATGGTCATGTAATCCAGAATATCCTGTTTTGCCTCGCGTCTGGTTTGATAATTACGCCAATGAATTAATTCATTTTTCAAGCGGCTGAAAAAGCTCTCAGCAACACTATTATCCCAGCAATCGCCCTTTTTACTCATGCTGCCCACAAGACCATGCTGATTGAGCAAGTCACGATATTGTTTGCTGGCATATTGTGAGCCTCTATCGGAATGCACGATAAGGCCTGCTTTGGGCTTTCTTTGCCAAATTGCCATGGTTAACGCATCACAAACCGTGTCGGCCTTCATTCTTGAACTCATGTTCCAGCCAACCACTTTTCGGGAAAACAAGTCAATCATCACCGTCAGGTATAGCCAGCCCTCATGGGTCGGGATATAGGTAATATCAGATACATAAGCACGATTGGGTTCATTGACATTAAATTGCCTGTTTAAAACATTATCAAAAACAGGCTGATTATGATTACTGTTTGTTGTTACCTTGTATTTCTTTTTATAGCGAACAAAAACACCAGCCTCACGCATCAAACTGCGGGTTTTTCTTCGACCAACCGGGTAGCCAAGAGCATTCAGCGCCTTTCTTATCCTGCGATTTCCATACGAGAATTTGCTAGATTCTGATATTTTTTTAACCCAATCCAATAACCCCTGATGTTCTGGTTTATTTGCCGGTCTTGTCCGTTTGCGTTTTTGATAACTATAGTATCCGGATGGAGTAACGCCCATTAGCCGGCACATCATGCCAACTGGCCAGGTCTTCTTATGCCGGGCGATAAACGAATATTTTATTTCGCTTCTTTCGCAAAGAAGACCGTCGCCTTTTTTAAAATTTCTTTCTCCTTATTTATGCAGGAAATGATCGTCGCAATAGAGGAAGTTGCTGGTACCAAATTCTTAGTAGGGGCATCAATTCTTATGCCCCTTCCCCTTCTTCTTTAATCGAGAAATTTTCCGTCGCACATGGTTATCAGGTTTGAATCCTTTCCGCTCCAGGTGATCATGTGCATTATCCGGCAATAGCACTTGACCTCCTCTGGTGAGCTGAACCAGATCGCATTTGGACAGGTTTCGCAAGCTGTTGTGATCTTTGGCTGGCGACCCTTGTCTAATGCTGAAAGGGTTGGACTGTGTACTTCCCTTTCTATTTCCGGTGGCTGTTCCAGAAGTCTCATAGCCTCCTGAAGTTCTTCCTCGATAGCTTTGTCGATTTGATCTTGATTGCTCATAAGATTTCTCCTTTTCAAAATTTAGTTTTTGACGTTGATTTTCCAAATCCAAATCAGCAAAAGTGATTGGCATTTGATAGTGAATGACGATTTGCAAAATAATCTTTTTAAACAGTGGAGACCCGTTCACACAAATACAGTTACCATAACGCTGTCTTGCCATCTCCAATGCGCTTTTCAGTGCAGAAATAGACCCACCTTTAGAAATGATAATTTCTTTTCCATTGTCTCTAATAACGCTGTTATCTTTTTTATAAATCTCAGTGCCTTCTTTCGTAACAGAGTCGATTTGTCCAAAATTTAAAGTAGTAAAAACTGAATCTGCACCTGAAATGGTATAATCATGTTTATTTTTACGATTACGATAACGCATTGCCACCAAGGCATCCTGGTCGCCACTTTGTGCTTTTTGTTTCAGCCAGTCAGCCCATGTTTTGTTTTGATGAGAATCTAATAATCGGTTACGTTCTTTGGCGTAATTTTTCCTAATGTTATCAATTTCATTAAGCAGCGTTTTGTTTATGTGACTATATAAGAACTTTTTCTGTACTTTAGATAGGTTCATTAATTTCAATGCAGCTCTTTTAATTCGGCCCCGCTTTTTAGCCTTTTCAATGAGTATGGCTCTAACCTCGCGCAAGTTTTTAAGCTTGTCTGAGATGAAGTGTTTATTATGTGATTTTTCATGCAGATATTTGGCATAGAGTGCAGAACCGAGTACTTTTTTATTTAATGGTTCATAACGGTAAACATTGGATGCAGGGGCATCGCCTTCTGAGTAGTATGGTACGAAGGAACCTAGCTTGGATTCGAGATTTTTTTTTGAAAAGCTTCTGGAAATTGAACTGGCTTTAACAGTCATCCCTTGTACATTGCAGAAAACAAAACCATTGGCTTGAGCACGTATCATCAATCCATGTTCTACCAAAATACTATGAATATCCTTCCAGCTTCTAGCCGCCTCTATTTTTTCCTTACAGTGACGCTTCATCCAATTAATCAAGCTTTCAATACCTGAATGGTGCTCCATATCGTCTGCAAGATTTTCCGAACGATTTTTCTGAGTTTGATGATTGGTTATTTGAAGACCTAATTCAATTTCGAGCTGGGATGCAACCTCAGCAAAGGTCTTATATGCCCTGTAAGGTTCAATCATATTAAAAGTTTTAGGATGAATTTTATTAATCGCGACATGAATATGAAGATTATCTGTATCATGATGAACAACTGAGATTCTTTGATGTTCTGTAAATCCAATCGACAATGCCACCCTATCTTCAATTTCCCGTAAAACTTGTGGTGCAGGGTTTTCACCTGCGGCGAAAGAAATAAGCATATGGTAGGTTTTATCCCCAGTGGCTCTTTGGTTTTTAGCCTGTGTTGCTAATACTTCCTGAACAGCCCAAATAGGATCGAGACTATTGCAGTTTGATAATCTGACCTTACCCACTCGCTCCTGTTTGTTTTGTTGATTACACAGGTAATGAACAAGACCCGAAAAACTACTAAGTCTAGTTTTCTTCATAGGAATATGGCGAATAATCATAGTTTTTTCACCACTTCCAACATTGCATCTTGGGTGGTTTGAATACGATTTAATAATGTTTTTACTGTTTGGAGGTCAAAATGCGCAACGCGTTTATCCTGAGTCAACCATAGTTTTAATAGTCCACCAAGCCGTCTTAAGTACTCGGCAATTGAAAGACCGGCTGTGGCTGCATTCGATTTAATTTGAATTTCTTCAGAAGGCAAAACAGGTACGCGAAGATGACGACCATTTTTTCTGGTGGGTGTTTTAAGATTCTCGTCCATAAGGATGCCGACCTCTTTATTAAGTGGTTATGCAATCCTTTGGGTATTGATTTGACCTCAAAACACGGGTTTTTCGTTGAGCACCGAAGGTGTGAATAAGACTTGTGAGGTTTGGTAGCCAGCTTGCTGGTTAGCTAACTTCACCTATCTTGCCCTGCGTTTTAAGTTCATCTAATAGCATACTATCAGGTAATTTTATGTAATTTCAAGGCTATTTGTTTTAAAACCAAATTAATTTCTAATAATTACCAATTATTACGATAAATAACATATTTATGCATTTAATAAGATGTTTAATTACGCCAAAAGGAAAGGGTCAAGTCCAAAAAGTGCTGTAAATTCCCATTAATTCAGCCTATCAAGTTAGTACGTTATTTAGTCAAAGCATTCATCCCTACAACATTAGACTTTCCGGCTTCATTCTCAGCCAGCCAGTCATTAAATTCGTCCATATTAAGATAACGCCTTGATTGCCACTGCTCGTTTTGTTCAGCTAATAAAGCGCCAATCAGCCGCCATGCAGAATCATCATTAGGAAATATCCTTATCACTCGTTCTCGGCGCCTGATTTCCTCGTTAATTCGCTCTTGCATGTTGGTGGTGCGAAGTCGCTTCCTGTATTTCTCCGGCAACGCCATAACTACCATGGCATCGTCAAAAGCCTCCTCAAGGCAGGTAACTGATTTTGGTGCTTTTTTCTCAAAGGCATCAATAAAATCATCGCGTCTACGCCTGGCTTCTTCCATATCAGGTGCCTGAAAAACAAGCTTTGCCTTTTCAGCAACATCTTTGCGGTGTCTGACAGAGCAGTGCCCGAGGATGTTGCGCATCAAGTGAACTTGGCATCGTTGCCAGGTTGCACCTTGAAAGTGCTTTCTAGCCGCTTCCACAAGCCCTGCATGCTGGTCTGACACAACATACATCACGCCTTTTAGCCCACGAGATTTTAGCCATTTAAACGCTTCATCCCATGTAGCATAGCTCTCAGTGTCACCAATGCGAAGGCCCAGTATTTCACGGTAGCCATCACTTCTGATACCCGAGATGGTCAAGGCTGCTCGAGACACGACTCTGTCACCATCACGACACTTGATAAACATCGCATCAACCATGATAAATGGGTAGTTGTCACCATCAAACCGACGCTCGTTGAAGGCTCTGACTCTTGCATCAAGACCAGAACACAGTTGACTGACGGTTGACTTTGAAAAACTAGCACCGCAAAGTTCTTCAGTAATGTTATTAACTTTTCTGGTTGATACGCCATTAACAACCATTTCCATCAGAGCCAATACAAAAGCCTGCTCACTGCGTTGATAGCGCTTAAAAATATCGGTAGAAAAAGAGCCATCACGTGTCTGCGGCACTTGAAGAGTGACTGGTCCCACACGAGTGTATAGTTGTCTTGGACGGTAACCGTTACGATAGCCTATACGTTCACCTGAACGTTCATGCTTGTCTGCTCCCAGACTTTCTGACACCTGTGCCTCCAATACCTGATTCAATACACCTTCAACAAGCTTTGCGAGCCCATCCTGGCTTGATAAAAGTTCTGGAAGCAATTCCTTTCCAACTGTAATATTGTAATCCGTCATCGCTAATCTCCTTCGATAGTTATTGTTTTTCACAACTCAATAGTACCGAATTTTAGCGATGACTCCACTCCTAAAAAGTCAACCTGAATTTACAGCAGTTTACGGACATAACCAAGGAAAGAAAATTACTTAACTCATTGCACAGCAACAAAATAGTTTGTACTATCAGAAAGAGAACAATAATAAGTTGATGGTATGACATGGGAAACTCCCTCAGCGAACGAATCGCAGCAAAGCAAATGGTAAGAAAAGCCTCTGCTAAATCTGTAAATAAAGCTGCATTTCTTGCTTTAAAAAATGATATCGGATCAGCACTAGCTGACGGCTGGTCTATAAAGCTTGTCTGGGAAACTTTAGTTGAGGAAGGCAAAATCTCATTTTCATATAAAACTTTTTGTGGCTATGTAGCACGTTTGATTGCTGCAGAAAAAAAGCCATCTATGCAGGAAAACACCAAGGATGATGAAAAGGCTAAAAGTAAGGCAAAAACCGAAATTCGCGGCTTTACTTTTAATCCAAAACCCAACTTGGAGGAACTCTTGTAATGGCAAAAATACATATCACACTGCAGGGAAAAGGCGGTGTCGGCAAATCATTTATTTCAGCAACAACTGCACAATACAAACAACACAAAGGCCATACCCCGCTGTGCATTGACACCGACCCTATCAATTCAACCTTTCATGGCTTTAAAGCCCTCAATGTCGATCATATTCAAGTCATGAGTGGTGATGAAATCAATCCCCGTCTTTTTGATGCCCTCATCGAAAAAATTGCAGCAACAACTAATGATGTGGTCATTGATAACGGTGCCAGTTCGTTTGTACCGCTATCTCATTATTTAATCAGCAACCAAGTTCCCACATTGTTACAGGAGTTAGGTCATGAAATGGTGATTCATACAGTCATCACCGGTGGCCAAGCGCTATTCGATACCATTAATGGTTTTGCACAGCTAATTGACCAGTTTGCAAATGAAGCACAGTTTGTTGTCTGGCTCAATCCCTATTGGGGAGCTGTAGAGCATGAAGGAAAAGCATTTGAACAACTAAAAGCCTACCGAGATAATAAAGACAGAATATCAGCCTTAATTCAAATTCCCGATCTAAAAAAAGAAACATACGGTCGGGATCTAACCGAGATGCTTCAACAGAAACTGACCTTCGATGAAGTTTTGAGTACGCCAGAGAAAAGCATTATGACCCGCCAACGTTTAAAAATCGTTCGCGATCAACTGTTTGGGCAGCTGGATAGTGCCAGGGTGATCTAATGTCTGAGAAACTCGATAAAATCGTTCAAGACATTACCGTCAAACATGGTGTTCTTTTGGGTAAAGACGATCCCATCCTCATGCTTCAGACCATGAATGAACAACTGATTGAGGAAAATCGAAAAGCCCAACAGGATTTGCTGGTAAAGTTCCGAGAGGAAATGGAGGGCATTTCCTCTCAATGGAAAGATGATGCCAAGGAAAAAGCCGAAAAGGTTCTCAATGCAGCATTAGCTAGTAGTAAAGAAGCTATAACCCGATTGCTGCACGAATCTACTAAAGAATCGGTTCAAGCCATGCAAAAATTGCTCTCGGATTCATTGATTGAAGCTCGCTCCTTGACACGAAAGACACAAAAATTCAGTCAATTTGCATTGGTATCATCAGCTACATTGTTTGCTGTTTCATTTACGATTCTCTTATTATTTTATAAATAAAGTTCTTCTGTTATTAAGCCCCATATTGGGGCACCTTATTTTTATCGACAATTTAATTTTTCTACAACTGCAACTTTTTTAAAAACAAGTTGTTATAGTTCAGTTCCTAATATTACCAAGGTTCTGTAAACGAAATTTCTGATCCATCCATTTAAGCGCTGCGGGCAAATGTTAAAATCCAGAGAAAGCGAATGAATTATTAGACATCACTCCATTGCTCTTCAGACCAAGGTAAATGCGCGTATCCTTTTATGATATTGGGTGGGAATATAGGGTACTTAATCACGGAAAAAAACGGCGAATAATCAAAATCACTCGGCGTGAATAAACGAGGATTGCGTCTGACAAGCTCCATATGATGTTTATTTCCCTCTTGAATAAAGGGTAAAATTGGATAATGCACTGACTGAAATGCATCGGCAATCATTGAAGAACAAATATCCTCTGTAGGTTGCATAGCATTGTGCTGAAATAAGGTTGAGCGCCATTTTCTAGGGAAAACTCCCCAAGGAAATAAAAGGCGCGCTAAATCGAACACATGACGCACATCATAATTCTTACCCAAGCGATTGAGCGCATAAACCACAACACGAGATACATCCTCTTGGGCTAACCATTCTGGCCTTACAATACGAAGATGGTCGTCTTTGTATTTATCAAGTGGTGAAATAATAGTTCCTAGTCCCAGCTCGCTTTCAACCAAAAGTTGTTTATCGGATGGGCCATCATAGTGCGTCTTAATGAGCTCCTGCACAGAATGCTCCTGTATGTCTTGCAGACGCCCTATATATAATGCAGCGTGAGACCAGGGGCTTTGAGTTACATGCCGAATAATGCGACTGACTCTGCTTCTTCCTTCCACCAAAAGCACATCTGCAGGATGTATTTTGTCGCATAATTTATTAAAATCACACAAATAGGCTCTTTGAGGCGGCTCTTGATGTGACAATAAACCGCCTATTTTTTCAATGAACCACTCGCTCCAGCATCCAGTCATAATGTTTCTCGAGGATTCAATTAGTGCCTCCTTTCATGCTATTAGATGGGGTATATTGATTTTTATTTAAGTAACCCCCTGCCAGTTTCGGGAAAAAAGGCCCCAATTTGCTGATGAAATCATAAGCCATGACGAGTGCTCCTAATGCAAAGACTACATCACCCGGAAGACGCAACCATTGCCACAACAACGTGGTATTATAAAACTCAAGGCTTCTGGAATGAGCAAAACCATGTTCGTAGACGTCCATTAATTGAGCCCACCCTATGGGAAAGAAATTCAGAGCAATCCACAATAAAAGCCCCAAATTATAGAACCAAAATGCCCAGGTGCCCATACGGTCACTCCATGACAAACGTTCTCCTGCCGCATAACGCAAACAAAAATAAATCAATCCAAGGCCCAGTAGGCCAAATGCACCAAATAAAGCCGTATGCGCATGATTGAGCGTTAAAAAAGTACCGTGCTCATAATAATTTACCAGTGGTGCGTTGAGTGTTCCCCCACCAAAGACTCCCGCACCAACAAAATTCCAAAATGAAGCGCCTAACACATAGAGATACGCTAAATTATAAGTAAAATCACCCTGACGTTTAATCAACTGCCGATGTTCAATCGCATCAATAATGAGAAGCACTAAGGGTAATACCTCAATAAAGGAAAACATGGAACCAAGCGGCACCCAAATATCGGGCGTACCAGTCCAATACCAATGATGCCCGGCGCCAATAACTCCACCTAAGAAAATAAGAATGGTTTCAAAATACATAGTTCGTTCTGCAAGAGCACGCGATACCAAGCCGGTACCCATTAAAAGATAAGCAGTCGCACACGCTGCAAAAAACTCAAAGGATTGCTCAACCCAAAGATGAACAACCCACCAACGCCAAAAATCAGTAATGGTAAATGATTTTTCAATGCCGGTTAACGGAATCATCCCAAAGCAATACAATACGGCAACGTTGGCGGTGCTGGCCCAAAACAGATGTTCCAGACGAATTCTACCTGTCCAAAATTGTACCGTGGCTTCTTTGACAACGCTCCAGTCAGGCCACATACCGCGAAATACAATAAAACTCCAAAGAAACAGTCCCAGACAAAACCCAATTTGCCATAAGCGACCGAGTTGCAAATAAGAAAGTCCCTGATTGCCAATCCAAAACCAGTATTGGTTGACGTACCCCATAATTCCTAAATAATCACCAATTAAGGCGCCACTTACAACAAAGAGTGTAACCCAAAATAAAAGGCTGACTAAAAAGCTTTGGCCTTTTGCTTCTTTTTTACTGATAATGGACGCTATAAATACCGCGGCACTTATCCAGGACAGCGCAATCCAGACTATGGGCGTTTGTATGTGCACATCCCGCAGAAAGTTAAAGGGTAAATAGTCATTAATTGCGATACCATAAAAACCCTCACGCTCAGAATAGTAATGCGCCATAATAGCACCTACTCCGATTTGAATGAGTAAAATCACTGCAACGACCAGGAAATACTGGCCCACTTTACGCTGGCTTGATGTCAGTGGTTTAAAATGCATGAATAGCGGTGTTCTGGGAGAATTATCTGGCACACTTAGATAGCGATGATAAATATACAAAATGGCGCCAAAACCTAAAAACACAAAACAAAAGGAAACCCACGTCCAATAAAACGTAGCTGGGGTTGGATTATTACCCATGCTGGGCTCATAGGGCCAGTTGTTGGTATAAGAGCTGTTTTGTCCTGGTCTATGAGCAATGGTGGTCAATGAGGAATAAATCAGGAATGCTGCTGTGTGCAATGCGCTTTGCTCATCGAGACTATAGGCTTTAGTCCAACCTTTTTGGGCATCATGGTTCAATAAGGTTGAGGCAATTTCTTGTTTTAATTGTCCGATTGAATCAGCAATAGATTGTGACAAAACACTGATTGGTGCACTTAAATCCGTACTTTGTAATTCACGCTGCATGGTTTTTCGAACTAAATACTGCTCTTCTTCGGCCAAATCGGCAAACGCTTTACCATATCGCGCTTGCGCTATTTTATCCTCAACAAGTCGTCCTAAACGCACGACGCGACCTGAAGGAGCTTGAAATTGTTGTGGGAGGGGCGGAGCAAGTTGATAGGTTTTATAAGTACCCCATATGAGCACCACAAAACAAATCAGTGCTGTGAACAATAAAATGAATTAGTTTCGACTTAATCTGACATAACCACTTGAAAAGGTGAGAGTTTCCGGTTTTGATAGAAGTGCAAACTTTAACAAAACCAAAAGGAAAACTCTCATGATAGATAATAACGTTAAAATTATTAAACACAAAGTTGGCTTACTAAATTTAGCTGAAGAATTAGGCAATGTATCGAAAGCCTGTAAGGTAATGGGTTTATCACGAGACACCTTCTATCGTTATAAATCAGCGGTAGAATCTGGTGGGGTAGATGCCTTATTTGATAAGTCACGAAGGCAACCTAATCACAAGAACCGTGTTGACGATTCTATAGAGCAAGCGGTAAAAGAGTACGCCATAGAATATCCAGCTCATGGTCAACTACGCACCAGTAATGAGTTGCGTAAGAAAGGGATTTTTGTATCCCCTAGTGGCGTTCGCAGCGTCTGGCTTAGGCATAATTTAGCTAACTTTAAAGACCGTTTGAAGGCACTTGAAGCCAAAGTAGCATCAGAGGGCATTATTCTCACAGAAGCACAAATTGCAGCTTTGGAGAAGAAGAAGTTTGATGATGAGGCTTGCGGCGAAATTGAAACAGCACATCCTGGCTATCTTGGTTCCCAAGATACATTCTATGTGGGAACTATCAAAGGAGTTGGCCGCATTTATCAGCAGACTTTTGTTGATACTTATAGCAAAGTGGCATTTGCCAAGCTCTATACAACAAAAACGCCTATTACATCAGCAGATCTCCTTAACGACAAGGTCTTGCCGTTCTTTGAGCAGCAGCAGTTACCTATGCTGCGTGTTTTAACTGACCGGGGTACAGAGTATTGTGGGAAAGTAGAACAGCATGACTATCAGCTTTATTTAGCTATTAACAACATTGATCACACGAAAACTAAAGCACAATCACCGCAAACAAACGGTATTTGTGAGCGTTTCCACAAAACGATTTTGCAGGAGTTTTATCAAATCACATTCCGTAAGAAAGTTTACGATGACATGGATGAACTGCAAAAAGATCTGGACGTATGGCTTCATTATTATAATAATGAGCGCACCCATCAAGGCAAAATGTGCTGTGGACGTACTCCAATGCAAACATTGATTGATGGCAAACAAATCTGGAAGGAAAAATTGATAGGCTGAATTTGACCTGACAGACACTTCTGAAAAACCGGTAACTGTCAGATCAAGTTTGAACTACTACAAATAAAATCCATTTTAAGACCAGGGCAACTGGGTCGTTTGTTTCCTGGGCATATTCCGTTACCGCTTTTTTATTTTGAGTCATTGTTCCATTCCTTGAAACATCGTGTCGCTTCTTTAAAATTATTGCTTATAAAAATACATCACTTAAGATAGCCTGAGAAGGTACGCCCGCAAGAAAAATCTTTTTTTTCATCTTATCTGTCGTTTCTTTAGGGCCACAAACATAAACTCGTGTCTCTTTCAGCTGGTTTAAATGCATTAATGCTCGTTGTTCAATGGAGGCCTCAGGATATAGCCCCTGGCTTTGAAGTACACAAGGGTCATACACAAAAGAAGGAAACAACATGGATAATAGTTCCAGCTCTTCTTGATAGTAGATGTCTTCATCCGAAAGCCCTCCGTGAACCAATGTAATGGTGCCTTGATGGTTTTGTTTCATGGCGCTTTTAATAATGGCAATGAGTGGGGCAAGTCCTGTGCCAGTTCCTGCCAGTAACATATTAAAAATCAATTGCTCCGGGTTATAGTAAAAACAGCGACCAAATGGCCCCCTTAGTTTTACTTCAGTATTTTTTGTTACTTTGTTTACCAGCCATTGCCCCATGCTTCCATCCGGGTAAATTTTAACGTGTAATTCAATAAATCCTTCTTGGTTCGGGATGTTGGCGATTGAATAACTGCGTATTGTGCCCTCAGGATTAATGAGACTAAGATATTGACCAGGAATCCAATGTTCTAAATTATCCACATGAAACCTCACTTGCATTACATTGTAATTCAGTGATTTGATATCGATGATTTGTGCGCTCACCTCGCATTCAGCGCTTTCAGGAACTGACACATCAAGTGGCGTTTCAGGCTTTGCAAGACACGCCAGAAAATAACCTTGCACTTTAAGCGTTTCGGGTAATCCTTATTGCCAGGCAGGGTTAATCTCCCCATCTTTGACTTTTATTAAGCAGGACTGACAAATACCTGCCTTACAAGAATTAGGATAATCAACCTCATGGCGCAGCAGACATTGCAATACACTTTCTTGAGACTCCAAGGTATAGAGTTGATTTTTAAATGCTACAGTACTCATGTGCGCCCCAAAACGTCATTGCGAACACTATTGGCAATTGCTGCCACTTGCTTCATATCTTCCGCGTTTACCCTTAACCCAGAAAGTGTTGCACCGAGATGCTCAATCACAATATCCACATGCGTATCATTTAGTCCGCGCTTAATTAAGTGGGCATGTCCTTCCCGCATGTTTTTTCCACTGTAGTGATTGGGTCCACCGAAGACCATGGTTAAAAATCCTTTTTGCTTCAGGATTTGTTGTTCCATATCAATATCATCAAAAAAATGACTGACTCGTTCATCTGTTAACATTTTGCGATAGAAAATATCAACCGCTGCATTGACTGCGTTTTGACCTCCCAGGCGTTCAAATAATGATTCAAACATAGCATCCCCATTAAAGATATATTTGCAATGCACCTTATAAAAAGAAATAATCACAGTCAATAACCCAATTAGGAATTCATGATGCAGCTCACCCAATTTACCGATTATTCATTACGTGCTTTAATTTATATCACGCTTAGAAAGGAAACTTGTACCATTAAAGACATTACTGAAGCTTATGACATATCAAGCAATCATATGGTTAAAATCATTCATAATTTGGCCACACTTAAACTTATTAAAACCATTCGCGGGAAAAATGGCGGCATTTTAATGGCCGCTCAACCTGAAGCCATAAATTTAGGTCGATTAATTATTCAATTGGAACCTCATTTTGATTTGGTGCCTTGTTTTAATAAAGAAAAAGCAACCTGCTGTATTGCCCCAGTATGCAAATTAAAGAGTGTCTTGCATGAAGCGCAAGCTGCTTTTATGAGTGTTTTGGAACGCTATACCTTAGCGGATGTAGTCTTTAATAAGGCGGAGCTGTCTTTATTATTAAACATGAAACCGCTAGAACAGTAAGGCCTTATCAGGAGCAATAGGCCAGATTTGCTCTACCAAAGTACTTTTATTGTTTAGTTTTTCAATGTAACAATCAATAAATTCGCTCCGTTGCTCCTCAATATTTCCTAGAAACCATTGTCTTAACGTGACACTTAGCGTGATGTCTTTTAGCCAGAAATCAAAAGTAAGCGCTTCTTTTTAAGACTACGAGGCCAAAGCCTATCAATCAAAATCCATACTCCTTCTTTAATCTATGGAGGAGTATAGACGCGGCAAATCTGAATCATATTTCGATGAGTAGAAATCATGGCATTCCTTGTTATCGACTATGCATCACCCCAGTTTTTGCGCAAGCAAGATACCAAACACACCAGGTATCTGTTTTCCAGATGCATCTTGCTTATGCAAATGCCCCACTGATTCTTTATACTCCAGTATAGACCATCCGGCATCTTGATATCGATGATAGAGCTCTTCTTGATTTGGCAGGTAAGTAAAAAATTCAGGTAATGAATAGAGTTCCGATTGAATAGGGAAAACCAAAAAATGGTACCCATTCTTATTGGTCGCCTCTTGAAGCTCTGTAAGCAAGAAGGGAATACGTTCTGAATTTAAGAATTGCAGGGCGACAGTTGAAAGCACGAAATCAAAACGTTCTACACCAAGCTTTAAGGGCTGATTTAAATCGTACAATTGGGTGACCACCTTGCCAAATGCTTCTTTTCGAGCAATCTCCTGAATAGTCTCTAATGCCGATTGGTTGTTGTCCAGCCCAGTAATTTGATACCCCATTTTGGCCAAATACAATAAATTCCTTCCTGAGCCACAACCTACATCGAGAATAGATGCTTCTTGCAGATGGTGCAAGTAAGTCTGATAAACATACACCAGATCACTCTGCACGGCACTTAGTCCGTATTTTTTATTAAAGTAGCGGTGGGGTATGCAGTAAAACTCAAGTGTTGCCTTAAATGATTTACTGACAGGGATAATTTTATGCCATGCCGCTGGTGAAATCTGAAGCTCGGGATGCTCTTGATCGATGCGCGTGCGTGAACACTCTTGTCCCAGGCCATTTAAGAATGCAAAATCAATCGCACCTTCATGCAAAAAAAGCCTTCCCCAGGTGCCTTCTTTGGTGCTGTGTTTTTCTAAAAAAAACTTCAGTTTTCCATGGCTGTCAATGTCGGTTTGTTTGTAGCACAGTAACTTATTGTGTTCTAATGACATGATGCATCCTTATATTCTTAATATTGGTTCTGTGATTCCGTGTTGTTTGCATCGTCGATGTATTCTGGTTTCAATTGAGTCAACAAAGTTCTGTCATTTACCAACTTATCTGCTAATTGATGGTTTACATCACGATGTTCCACTTCATCGTCCCGCACAACCAAAAGCACGTCGCGTAATCGAGCATTAGAGGCAAGCTCCCAATATTGTTTAGCGATCTCAGGAGCAGGAACATTCTCAATACGCCCTTCATCCAACTCCTGTAAATAATGGGTATAACTGACAACAGCCTCCTCTTCAAGATAACCAACAAAACGATGTGCTGTTTTTGAAGAACAAACATACATCAACAGATACAACACCACAAAAATAGCTTGTGCCATAAAAATAATAAAACGCTCAAACCAATTGGGTTTAGCAATGTACATAAACGTAATCAAATGCATTCGTTCATTATCTGCTTCATCCAATAAAATTTTAATCCACCCCTCATCGTTTTTAATTTTTCTTAGGCAGCGTAAATGCAACAAGGCAGCACCTACCATACCAGGAACAGCAGCTACTGTTTCCAGCACAATGGCTCGATTGCCATAGCGTTTTTGAAAAAAGGTATCCGCGAAAAATCGGAAAAACTTTACCATACCAAAGGCAATTTTATCACTTATGGTTTTGGCGGACCTATGAGTTACTGGCATGATATGCTCCTTTGTGGTGCGTGATATACGATATATTATATTAAAGATGTATTTTAAATACAACTTTAATGTGGCTGATTAACTTGAAATTGCAGGCGATGATTCGTTCAGTGAATACCGTATGCAATTTCGTTTAAAAACTATAATACTCTGATTAGTAAAGATTTTAGAATTAGCGGTTCTTGACTGAGCCCGCTTCATCTTAATAAGATGTATTTTAAATATTTATATTGGTTGTCAATTGCCACGCTCTTATGGATAAGTGGCACTGTAAATAGACCTATTTCTTTGTATTTTTTATATGATGAAAATAAAACACAGAATTTGACTGAATCAATGCGTCTTTGTTTAGGCATCTTGCTAATTCAGATTAGGTTTATCCAGTAATCCCTTATTGTTTAGTTTTTGCAATAATAAATGAAAATAAATAAATCCTGCATAGGGATACCATTTTTTCGTAATTTTTGAAATTTGTTCGTAATCCAATTTTGTTTTAATACCTAACAACAGCTGTAAATTTTTTGCGGCACCTACATCATCTCCCGGGAACATTTCAATTTTACCCAATCCACGTAATAAAACATATTCTGCAGACCATCGTCCAATCCCCTTAAATTGGCATAGAAATGTTACAATTTCATTGTTGGTTCTATCCTCTAAATTATCAAACAAGGTTTCATCAGCGATTATTCTTAACGATAACTCAATAAGTGTTCTGCATTTATTGGTGCTAAAGCCCAACTTTTTTAATTCAGGAATAGAGCAACTTGCTACATCTTTTGGGAGGGGAAATAAATAAAATGTTCCAAAAGCATCACTCATACTTTGTCCAACATATTGAACAAAACGGTTTTGAATTTGTAACCCTGCATCAAGTGATAATTGTTGGCAGGAGATAGCGTTAACAATTGCCTCAAATATACTAGGAAATCGAGGGGGCTTAAGTCCTTTAAATTGCCTCACCATAGAATTTAAATAAGGATCTTCTTCTGCAATACGATAAAAATTGAGTAAGTTACGATTAAGCCCAAACATCATTTCTAATAATCGAATTAATTCTATCTTTATTTGTGAGCTAATTTTTATATTGGTAGATACCAAAATTTCTTTTTCATTTTTTTGTTCTACATCTACTTTAATCAATTGATTTTCAATTAAAAATAATCGTGTATAACGTTCATGACTCCATAAATCAACAATGTTCTTATCCCTTCTACGTAGGGCCCAAATGGTGTAATCAAGTCTAAATGGGTATGTTGGTTGTAAAAGAAATGAACTATGCATAATCTCTCAGTCCTATTAAATTAAATATGCCTTTCCATTGATTCAATAGATCTATAAAAGTGAGCTCCATATTGAAGGACAATTTAACCTGTTCCTCCAATAACAGATAGGTGTTTTAACCAACGTCGATCATCACGTTAGGATAATCATCACGAGTATATACGCCCTATATCTTTCTTATGAGTTAAAAATTCCTGTTTAAAGATAATAAGGAAATAATGATAATTTCTTAATTCATAGCCAGAAAATACGAACAAGAATGTACAAAATTGTCATTCCAACTACAGGGATAACAATAAACCCAAGAAAATTATAAAATCCTATTCGGTTTTCTGCTGATTTATTATAGAATTTTTTGAATATTTTCCATTCACTTTTAAAAAAGTTCTTTTTGGTCATAATTAATCATCCATGCTATTGGTTTTCGCCTACTATCATTTTAAAAGTATAGCTATACTATTTAATCATTGTATTACTTTGTATAACACGTAGCATCCTTTGCGGGACCTTACCAGCATCTAAGTTAAGAAATTTCTTTTGAAATATTCATAAAATAATTAACTATACTATAAATCTCACTCCCTAAATTTCATCAATACATAAAGTTCCGATAAGGATATCGTATGCTACCAATAAAAAATTGGATCATGGGTGCAAAACAAAAAAATAATCAGGCTATAATAAACGAGTCCTCTGAGGATTCATTTCCTGCAAGCGATCCTCCCTCCTGGGCAGGGGGAATACAGGAAATCAAACAGCATACTATTGTATCAGACCTTGTTCTTACCAGTGAATTCCATAAAAGTACACAACAAATTCTTTCGATACATGGTATCGCTTATCATTACTATAGTTTACGCGCTGCTGAACAAGGAGGACTTAAAGATTTATCAAAACTACCCTACACTTTAAAAATTCTTTTGGAGAATTTACTTCGTCATCTCGACGGACAATCTGTTACAGTTGATGATCTCAAAGCAATCATTGAGTGGTTAAAACTAAAAACGTCTAATCGTGAAATAGTTTATCGTCCTGCACGTGTCTTAATGCAGGATTTTACTGGTGTACCTGCTATTGTAGATCTTGCTGCAATGCGTGCTGCGATTGAAAAGCTTGGCGGAAATCCGGAACAAATTAATCCCCTTTCAGCTGTTGATCTGATTATTGATCATTCCATACAGATTGATCAGTTTCTCATACCCGATGCCTTTACAATCAATGCCACAATGGAAATGGAAAGGAATTATGAGCGCTATGAGTTTTTACGATGGGGACAAAAAGCATTTAGAAATTTCCGTGTTGTACCACCTGATACGGGAATATGTCATCAGGTGAACCTGGAGTACCTGGCCAAAACGGTTTGGACCCAGGAAATCAATGGGAAAATATATGCCTACCCAGATACATTAGTGGGTACAGACAGCCATACGACTATGATTAATGGTCTTGGGGTACTGGGTTGGGGAGTCGGCGGTATTGAAGCAGAAGCAGCTATGTTAGGACAACCAATTTCTTTACTAATTCCTGAAGTAATTGGGGTAAAACTGACAGGACAATTACAAGAGGGCATTACAGCAACTGATCTGGTTCTTTCTGTAACACATCTTTTACGTGAAAAAGGTGTCGTAGGAAAATTTGTTGAATTCTTTGGAGATGGGTTACGTCATTTATCTCTTGCAGATCGAGCAACAATTAGCAATATGTCACCTGAATATGGTGCAACATGCGGTTTCTTTCCTATTGATGAAGCCACTCTCGATTATTTGCGTTTAAGTGGAAGAGAGGAGCAAAGCGTTGCTCTTGTTGAAGCTTATGCAAAAATTCAGGGATTATGGCATGATCCTCAAGCTGAACTTATTTATACAGATTTGGTTACGCTAGATTTATCAACTATCCGAGCATGTATTGCTGGCCCAAAACGCCCACAAGATCAAGTTGAATTGTCAAAGCTGGCTAATACTTTTGATAAATTATTAGCAGAAAACAAACGTAGCGAAGAGAGAGAACAATCGTTTGATACCGATATGAATTATGAATTGCATCATGGGGATGTTGTTATTGCAGCAATCACCAGTTGCACCAACACCTCAAACCCAAATGTACTTATTGCAGCTGGATTATTAGCAAAAAAAGCAGTTGAAAAAGGGATGACACGAAAACCCTGGGTGAAAACCTCATTTGCACCAGGTTCCCAAGTGGTCACTCTCTATCTTGAAAAAACTAACTTACAAAAATATCTTAATGAACTAGGCTTCACATTAGCAGGCTATGGATGTACAACGTGCATCGGAAATTCTGGCCCTCTTCCCGAACCTGTAGAAAAAATAGTGATTGAAAATGATTTAATTGTTTCAGCTGTACTTTCAGGTAATCGTAATTTTGAAGGACGAATCCATCCACTTGTTAAAGCAAATTGGCTCGCATCACCACCGCTTGTTGTTGCCTTTGCCATTGCTGGGACTGTATTGATTGATTTGACAAAAGATCCTCTTGGAGAAGATAAAGCAAGAAATCCTGTTTATCTACATGATTTATGGCCCACAAATGATGAAATTGCCCGAGAGGTAGCTACTATTACTAACAAGATGTTTCATGACACCTATGCAAATATATTTACAGGAACAGATGAATGGCGCTCTATGAAAATTTCTGAATCAGATACTTATGCATGGCCTTTAGATTCAACATATATTCAACACCCACCATTTTTTGATGGTATGGGCGTGACCCCAGAAAAAATTAAGAATATTAAAGGTGCGCGAATCTTGGCACTGTTTGGAGATAGCATTACTACAGACCATATTTCACCAGCCGGTTCTATAAAACCAGAGAGTCCCGCTGGGGAATATCTGCAATCCAAAGGTGTCACAATTAAAGACTTTAATTCTTATGGCTCACGACGTGGAAACCATGAAGTCATGGTACGAGGAACATTTGCAAACATCCGTATTAGAAATGAGATGACTCCAGAGCTTGAAGGAGGCTTTACAAAATATATTCCCACTGGTGAAATAATGTCGATATATGATGCTGCAATGCGTTATAAAAATGGACGTACTGCATTGGTTGTAATTGCTGGTAGGGAGTATGGAACAGGCTCTTCTCGAGATTGGGCGGCAAAAGGACCGAAGCTTCAGGGTGTTGTGGCCGTCATGGCAGAGAGTTTTGAGCGAATCCATCGCTCAAATTTAATTGGTATGGGAATTTTGCCCTTAGAGTTTCCTGAAGGAGTCACACGTAAAACACTACAAATTTCAGGCTCTGAAGTCATTGATATTATAGGTCTTACTCATCAGATGAAACCACGCATGCCAGTAAAGGTTGTTATCCATAGAGAAGATGGAAATCAAAGCGAAGTTACTCTTATTTCGCGAATTGATACATTAAATGAATTAGATTACTACAAAAATGGTGGAATTTTACACTATGTATTAAGAGGAATGTTAAAAAAATAAGCGTATCAATGTAGAGTTGTTTTTATTAGTAAGCTAAGTATTTTCGCAGGGAGCCATTTACAATGAATATACAGGTTAAACGAATTTATGAGGAATCAAACGAATCGGATGGGTTTCGAATCCTTGTTGATAGACTTTGGCCTCGCGGAATAAAAAAAACTGAAGCGAATATTGATCTGTGGTTAAAAGACATTGCACCCAGTGATTCATTACGCAAGTGGTTCAATCATGATCCAAAGAAATGGACTGAATTTCAAAAACGTTATGCTCAAGAAATAATAGATAAACAAGAGGATATTGATATTATTTTAAAAGAAGGGAAAAAAAGAGTGACTTTATTATTTAGTTCTAAAGAAACTGAACACAATAATGCTGTGGCTTTATTTGAATTAGTTTCGACTTAATCTGACATAACCACTTGAAAAGGTGAGAGTTTCCGGTTTTGATAGAAGTGCAAACTTTAACAAAACCAAAAGGAAAACTCTCATGATAGATAATAACGTTAAAATTATTAAACACAAAGTTGGCTTACTAAATTTAGCTGAAGAATTAGGCAATGTATCGAAAGCCTGTAAGGTAATGGGTTTATCACGAGACACCTTCTATCGTTATAAATCAGCGGTAGAATCTGGTGGGGTAGATGCCTTATTTGATAAGTCACGAAGGCAACCTAATCACAAGAACCGTGTTGACGATTCTATAGAGCAAGCGGTAAAAGAGTACGCCATAGAATATCCAGCTCATGGTCAACTACGCACCAGTAATGAGTTGCGTAAGAAAGGGATTTTTGTATCCCCTAGTGGCGTTCGCAGCGTCTGGCTTAGGCATAATTTAGCTAACTTTAAAGACCGTTTGAAGGCACTTGAAGCCAAAGTAGCATCAGAGGGCATTATTCTCACAGAAGCACAAATTGCAGCTTTGGAGAAGAAGAAGTTTGATGATGAGGCTTGCGGCGAAATTGAAACAGCACATCCTGGCTATCTTGGTTCCCAAGATACATTCTATGTGGGAACTATCAAAGGAGTTGGCCGCATTTATCAGCAGACTTTTGTTGATACTTATAGCAAAGTGGCATTTGCCAAGCTCTATACAACAAAAACGCCTATTACATCAGCAGATCTCCTTAACGACAAGGTCTTGCCGTTCTTTGAGCAGCAGCAGTTACCTATGCTGCGTGTTTTAACTGACCGGGGTACAGAGTATTGTGGGAAAGTAGAACAGCATGACTATCAGCTTTATTTAGCTATTAACAACATTGATCACACGAAAACTAAAGCACAATCACCGCAAACAAACGGTATTTGTGAGCGTTTCCACAAAACGATTTTGCAGGAGTTTTATCAAATCACATTCCGTAAGAAAGTTTACGATGACATGGATGAACTGCAAAAAGATCTGGACGTATGGCTTCATTATTATAATAATGAGCGCACCCATCAAGGCAAAATGTGCTGTGGACGTACTCCAATGCAAACATTGATTGATGGCAAACAAATCTGGAAGGAAAAATTGATAGGCTGAATTTGACCTGACAGACACTTCTGAAAAACCGGTAACTGTCAGATCAAGTTTGAACTACTACACTTTATTAAATATTTTACTAACTAAAATTTGATTGTTCATGTATATCGAGGTTAAAAGGAGTCGTAATTATGGCTATTTACTAAATTAAACTTTTAGATCGTCAAATTGTTGCTGAAGGAACGATGGCCTTTATTTTTGAAAAACCAAAGGATTTTACCTTTAAGTCTGGTCAATTTGGTGATTTCACCCTACTTAATCCCAAAGAGACAGATGAGGAAGGGAATACTCGTGCTTTCTCGCTCACCAATCCTCCTTTTGCGAACGATTTAATGGTGGCAACTCGGATGCGCGACACAGCCTTTAAACGAGTATTAAAAACACTTTCTTTAGGTACTGAACTTAAATTAGATGCACCCTATGGATCTTTTACGCTACATAATAATAAAGCGATACCTGCTGTATTTCTTACAGGTGGAATTGGTATCACACCAGTGAGAAGCATTATTACACAAGCTACCAAGGATAAAGTACCACATCAAATTTATTTATTTTATTCAAATAACAGACCAGAAGATACCGCCTTTCTGGAAGAACTAAAGTCTCTCGAAAAAGTGACCTTTCCCCTAAATTAGTACCACTTCCTTGATGAGATTCGAAATCTTATGCTACCTGTTTCGCATATTCAACTGGTGACATATAATTGAGTGAGCTATGCGGGCGAACATAGTTATAGTGCTCACGCCATAGAGCAATCTCATATTTTGCTTCATCCAGTGTCCGGAACCAGTGCAGGTTTAGGCATTCATTTCTAAACTTGCCATTCAAGCTTTCCACAAAAGCGTTTTGTGTTGGCTTTCCTGGTTGAATAAAACCAAGGTTCACACCACTTTCTTTGCTCCAAAAGAACATTGCTTTGCTAGTAAATTCGGTCCCATTGTCGCAAATCACTTTATTTGGCTTAGAACGTTGCTCAATTAATTGATCTAGAAAACGTGCAACTTGCCGGCCACTGATTGATGTGGAAACCAGCTGACCAACCATCTCACGGGAAAAATCGTCGACAACATTTAATACACGAAATCGTCTTCCATTACTCAGTTGATCAGATACAAAATCCATTGACCAACGTTGATTAGGTGCTGTGGGTAATTCTATTGGCTGTCTAGGTCGGGTAAGCTTTTTACGCTTCTTCGTTCGTACTTGTAATCCCTCCTCGGTATATAACCGATAAGTATGTTTCTTATTAATGACCAAGCCCTCTGCTTTGAGTAAACCATGAAGTAACAAATAACCATAAGCAGGGTATTGCGTTGCCAATGCCCTGAGTCTTGCTCTGACTACATCATCCGCCCGTGATCTGGGTTGATACCGAAACATCGTTCGACTCAATCCCGTTAGCCTACAAGCCACACGCTCACTGAGTTTAAAACGTAATATAAGGTGTTGAGCAATTGGCTTTCTTTCCGCGGGCGTTACCACTTTTTTGACAGCACATCCTTCATTGCTTCTACTTCAAGAAGTTTGTCAGCTGACAAACTTCTTAAGTTTATTGTTCTCAGATTCAAGTTCACGTAGCTGCTTAGCCTCATTAATTTCAAGCCCTGCGTACTTACTTCGCCAATTGTAAAATGTCCCTGAGGAAATGCTGTATTCACGACAGATATCAGCCACTTTGGTTCCAGCTTCGTGAGATTTAATGGCTTTGATGATTTGTTCTTCTGTATAACGTCTTTTCATTTTGAGTTCTCCAATCTTGCAATTTTAATGGAAATCTCATCAATGTCATGGTCTTATTTTTGGGGGAAAGGTCAAAAGGAAATCCTCATTATAAATTTATATCAACGATGACGGCTATGGAAAAATCAAAACAGCCATGGACTGGTGAAAAAGGTTTTATTAATCGAGAAATGCTAGAAAAATACATTAAAGATTTAACTCAACCTATTTATTATATCTCGGGTCCAGCAGCAATGGTTGCTGCCATGCGCAAGATGTTAAATGAAGCGAATATTAATGATGATAATATTCGTACAGAAGAATTTTCCGGGTACTAACAGCATTGATAAAGTCGGAGATAGGTATGGCTAATCATTCAGCTTCAATTCACTGGCAACGTAATGGTCAAGACTTTAATTATGAAACCTATGATCGTACTTACACCATCAAATTTAGCGGCGGAGAAAACATTCAGGCATCAAATCCAAAGGACTACTTCGGTAAATCAGAATTGCCTAATCCGGAGGAATTGCTCGTGTCAGCTCTATCAGGTTGTTATATGCAAACTTTTCTAGCGGTAGCTTGCAAAAATGGTTATATCATTGATAGTTACCTCGATGACGCTATTGGCATAACGAATAAAAATGAGCAGGGAAAAATTAGCGTGACAGAAATTACATTGCATCCCAAAATTAAATTTGGCGGTTCTAAACTTCCTGACGATGATGCCCTAACTAAAATGCGGGAGAAAGCTCATGCAAATTGTTTTATTTCGAATTCAATCAATAGTCAGGTAAACATAGAGATAACAGCTAACTAATCATCCAAGATGGAGGAAAGATAGAGTTAAATTATGACTAAACTTTATACCATTGGGCATTCGACACATACTATTAAAGAATTTATTGACATATTACAGGCATATCAAATTACACACGTCGTGGATGTACGTACCATACCCAAATCTCACCATGTGCCCTGGTTTAATGAAAATGAACTAAAAGAATCACTTCGAAAAGAAAAAATTGGCTATACTCATTTATCAAAATTAGGTGGATTACGCCCAACGACTCATAATTCCATCAATATGGGATGGCGCAATAAAAGCTTCCGTGGCTTTGCAGATTATATGCAAACACCTGAGTTTTACGAAGGGCTGAAGGAATTAAACAGCTTAATAAAAAATAACCATAAAGTCGTCATAATGTGTGCTGAAGCGGTACCATGGCGCTGTCATCGTTCTCTTATTGCAGATGCAGAAGTAGCTCGGCATCTTGTGGTTTTGGAAATTATGAGCAAAAACTCGGTTCATCTTCAAAATTTAACCAACTTCGCGGTAATTAATAGAAAGAAAAGACCCATTCAAATTTATTATCCAAAGATAAATGGTAAACGCTTAATTAACCCCACTCTTCTCAGGCATTTCCAAAGCAGGTAAGCTGCGCATGTTTTCAAGTTCGGAAGGGTTTACATGAAAGGGCAGCAAAGCTTCGAGCTGTTCGATGGTTTCAGCATATTGGATGTTGGTCAGTGCGTATTTCAACCATGCGAAAGCATCAACCTGGTGTTGCTTACAGGTTTCGATGAGGGAATAGAGGATAGCACCTGCTTTGGCGCCCGTTTCGTTGCCATGAAAGAGCCAGTTTTTTCGTCCGATGACGAAAGGTTTAATGGAGCGCTCTGTTCGGTTGTTATCTATTTCGAGACGGCCATCGTCAAGGTATCGTTTGAGCGCAACCCAGTGCGTCAACAGGTAATGAACGGCTTTGCCCAATGGGCTTTTCGGTGGGATATTGATTTTTTTATCTTCAACAAAGTCTTTGAGTTCATCAAGAATAGGTTTGGCCTCTTTTTGTCTTGCCTGATAAATATCGTCTGGTGCAGCCTTTGCCTCTTTGAGGGAAGCTTCCAGCTGATAAAGCTCGGTAAAATAGGTCAAGACTTTATGGGCAATGCCTTTTTTCTTGCCGGCAAGTTTGACCACATCGACAAAATACCTTCTGGCGTGCGCCATACAGGCAACATGGGTAACATGGTCTTCTTTGTCTAAAGCGACATAACCACCATAACAGTCAGCATGCAGGTAGCCGCTGAAGTCGGAAAAGAAATCAGCCGGTATCTGGTGAGTGCGTGACGGATGGTACTGATAAACATAACAGCGTTTATCCGGTGGACCGCCAATGAATAGCCACATATAGGATTTTGATGTTGGCGGTTTGTTTTTCTGCTTGAGCACCTGCACGGGTGTTTCATCCGCATAAGCGATGTCATAATCGTGAATGGCCGCAACCATGAGTTTAACCAGCGGCGTTAATAAATCAGCGGCTTTTACCACCCAGTTGCAAAGCGTTGCTCTGGTAACGGGAATGCCCGCTTCTTTAAACATCGCCTCCTGGCGATAAAGCGGCATGTGGCGGTTAAACTTGGCATCAATCACTGCTGCCAGTAAACCAGACGATGCAATGCTTTGTGGAATAGGTTGTTTCGGCAGTTTGGCCGTTTGAATGGTTTCTTCACATGTCTTGCAAGCGTATTTTTTACGAACATGAACCACACGGAAGGTCATTTGCGGTACAACATCCAGTTGTTCTGAGATGTCGTCACCAATATGAGTTAACTCACAACCACAGTCGCAATGTTTTTCTTCATCGCTTAAGTCATGAATCTGCTCAACATAGGGTAATGACTTGGGCAGTGCTTTGCGGCCTGTGCCTTTTTTAGCACGGGTATAGGTAATGGTTTCAGTTTGAGAAGGCTCAACAGTCGATTCATCCTGTTCACTGGATGGCTCTGCTTCGTCAAATTGCAATGCCATTTGTTCCGGCACGACACCTTTTTCGCTTTTGCGGCCAAAGCGTGCATTACGGAATAAGTGCAGCTGGTGGCGAAGCGTTTCGATAGTGCTTTCCTGCTGAGCCAACAATGCCAACAAACGCGCATTTTCTTCGCGTAATTGCTCTACTGTTAAGTCAGATTGTTGTTTCATCGTTGGTATTATTTGTGTTGTTTTAATGGGCACTATTATACCAAAATAAGCATGCAATGTAACGGTTTAATTTAATAAAATCATGAAGTTAACTTAAAAATAATGCTTGAAATCAAGCATGGGAAATTCAGACATCAACTTAAATTCAAGCCCCGCCAACAACCAGTCCAACTGTTGGTGAGTAATGGCTTCAAGCTGGGTTGACGTCTTCTCCATCTTAAATTTTCCACGCTCTAAGCGCTTGTGATAAAGCACAAAACCATTCTTATCCCAAAACAAACACTTAACCCTGTCACGGCTACGATTATAAAAAACGTAAACAGAACCATCGTTCGCCGGCGATTCAAATTCCTCAATCACCATGGCAGCCAAGCCATTAATGGCTTTTCTGAAATCAACAGGTGTTGTTGCAACATAAATCGCTGTCGTTTCCGGTAAGCGCAACATTATAACGCCCCTGCAAACGTTAAAACTTCACGTAAAATGACTTTGTCGGTCTGACCGCTGATTCCAAGGCGTACACCATTTGGCAACATTAACTGAATGGCCGGCTCATAGGGCGTGTTTGCCGAAGTAGGTTCAACAGCTGACTTAACCGCTAGAAAATGAGGGGATGTTCTCTGCGCTTTTGAAGCTTTAGGACGAAGACGTCCTCGCCAATAACAAAACGCTGAATGACTTATGCCTTGCTGTTCACAGTAAACAGCTTGGGTTAAACCACTGACTTCCCATGAGTCATTATGAGATTGCCAAAATTCGCGTCGTGATCTTTTCGGATTGTCTGTCATGCTGATTTTCTCCGTTGTTAAAAATAAACGGAGTATCAAGGTTGGGAAGGAACTTTGCTAGGTGAGGTTAATTAAGCGCTTACGATAAATGACAAATGAAAAGGATGTATCATATTCATGGTTCTCCACTGAAGCACATTAATGAACCTTTTTCTCGCCTCGGCTTCCAATTTTCCTTGGCGAGAAGTAAAAGATTCAAATAAATTTAAATTATCTGTTAATAATAAGAAAAGTATGGGGATTATTTATCGACTAGAGTTTGTTTATGACATCTGTAAATGACGTTATCAGTAGCAAGATCTATGAGTTCTCCTCTAGCACCGGAAGATTCCAAGTCACATAGTAGAATCAAGCGTACCTTCAACTCGTGAAGAATTTTTCCAGTAATTTTAGATATAATGTGAGGTCCTATTTTAACTCGAGCTTCATAGGTATCTTTTAACATATACGCACCTCCAGTTTACACGATTACTTAAACTATAGCTCAAAACCCTCTGAATGTACAATTTTTGAACATATCTCAGTAAAATGCTAATAATTGCTAAATTATACTCTTATGTTTATTGACCAAATAGACAATAAGATAGAAATACAAGGCATTCTAGCCAAAACTAAACAATTAGTTTCTCAAATACAAAATTAAACAATGTTTCCGATTTATTCAATAATGCCCTACCAAGTTAAACGTTTTACTTTATGAAGGTGGCACCACCAACATATCAATATAACTTAGTTGTAATAATCGCTTAGCCACACTTCCTGTCATTAAATAGTGTAATTTAGAGTGTCCTTGTGCTCCAAAAGCCAACAAATCTGCGTTCCAATTTTTTGACTGCATAATAATTGTGTCAGCCACATAACCACCCATGATTTTTTTTTCAAATTGATCATATGTAACATTGCATTCTTTTAAAAAATAATCCAACTGCTCCATAATATTTTTTGTATTTGATTCGAGGAGGTCAACGGAATTTCCTTTTAAATTCTGACTGTTAAAAATATCCACAACATGTAATAGCTGAAATTGAGCTTCTGGAAAGCATTTAAAGGTAAATTCAATGGCTTTTTTACTGGGTTTTGAAAAATCAGTTGCAATAAGTATTTTTTTATAGGAAAAAGAGGGTTCCTTTTTGATGAGCAAAACAGGAGTTTTCCCTTGTTCTATAAGATAACTCGATGTGGTTCCTAACACATACTCATGGATATAATACTGTCCCTGAGCTCCTGCAATAATTAAATTTCCTTGATTTTGCTCCGTATATTGAGTGATTTCATCTGAAGCCCTTCCTGCAAGAACTGATAGATTAATTGAAATATTGGTAGGATATTTCAGAATTAGGGCAGAGAGCTTATCCAGTGTGTCTTTCTCTAATGAGAGAAAATCTTTTGGTTGTTCACTGAGATATTGGTCAAAATCTACCGACAATGGCTGTTGTAAAACGTGTATAAGATGAAGAGGGATATGATGTCGCTCAGCTAAAGATATGGCTCTTTGTAGTGCATATTCGGCATATTTAGAAAAATCACTGGCAATGACTATGTGTTTTAGCGGCATCATCTTTTTCCTCAGAAGGATATGCTCTTAATAATAAAGCTTAGCAAAGGCGCAACGATTTAAGTAACTCCTTGCATGAGCTTTAGTCCTTGGCCTCACCATTCCAGATTCAACGGATGTTTATTTCAAATAAACAAATCACCTGTAGTTCAAAGATATGAATATAGTATGCAATGAGGCCAATCGTTTGCTAATCTTTATATAAGCTTAAGTGCAGAGAGTTTAAAATGGAAATAAATAATATATTAATTGCTAGTGACTTTTCAAAGCATTCAGACTACTCCCTTTCAAGAGCAGTTACTTTAGCTGAACAACATAAAGCAATACTCCACTTTTTACATATCTTAATCCAGCCCAGGATTGGTAATTTTTCACAATTTTCGATTGAAGAGTTGGAACAAGATTATCTTGCACAAAAAAAGAAAGTTGAAAAAAAACTTTTAAAATGCATAAAAAAATATTCTCATAACATTGAAACCTATGTTTCTGTATTAGCCGGCAGAGCCGCTGATGAGATTGTCAGATATGCTAAAGAAAACAAGTGTAATATGATTATTGCTGGCGCACATGGCGAATACTACATCAATGATTACATCTTAGGCACTACTTCAAGTTCGATGGTAAGTCATAGTAATGTTCCAATCCTACTGGTAAAAAAAGAGCCTTCTTTTGCGTATAATCGGATAATTATAGCTACCGATTTTTCCGAAGTAAGTAAAAATGCAATTGAATTTACCTTCAAATGTTTTCCTAATGCAACCTTTCAATTACTACATATCATTGATATATATTTTACTAAAATGTTACTGGGATATGGACAGGAAGAGACAAAAGATATCAGTCACAGGTTAGATGATTTTCTTGGTAAGTGTAATGTAGATCAAACTAAATTCCAGAAAAAAATCATGGGTGGATATATTGCAGACACTATTGTCATTCAGTCTGAAAAATGGCAAGCCGATTTGATTTCATTTGGTGCTCAAGGAAACTCTAAATTACAGTATTTAATAACAGGGAGTGTGGCTAAACGATTATTACAGCTAAGTACCACTGATATGTTAGTTGTTCCACCAAAACAAAAATAGGACATTGATAATTATTAAAAAGTTGATGTATTGGACTACAACCTATGCTGGCATAGAACTTCATGATGTTCCGTGAAATTTCGTACCCTCCAGCAAATTACCCTATAAAATCAGCTGTTTTAATTTTTTAGAGTAGTTATTTATGTGTCATACACCGATTGAATGGACGTAAAAAATCAATTTCTGGTCCTAAAGGAACTATCTGGGTTGGGTTAATCATAGAATGACTATAATAATAGTGGCGCTTGATATGATAGAAGTTGACCGTTTCACTCACACCAGGCCGCTGATATAACTCACGCAGATATTCCGAAATATTGGGATAATCTTCAATTCGTTGTCTATTACATTTGAAATGGCTGTAATATACCGTATCGAATCGAATTAAGGTTGTAAAAAGTCGCCAATCTGCTTCGGTGATGGTGTCACCTAATAAATAACGTTTTTTACGTAAAATTGACTCAATGCGATCCAGTGTCTTAAAAAGGCACTTGTATGCGCTTTCGTAAGCACGCTGCGATGTGGCAAAGCCGCAAGAGTAAACACCATTATTGACATTTTTGCAAACATACTCATTAATTTTATCAATAGCGCTTTGAAGATTCTGCGGATAATAGTCCTTGGCGCTTTGTGTAATAGAATTAAACGATTGATTAAACATACGAATAATATCTGATGATTCGTTGTTAACAATTACCCGTGTTTCTTGATCCCATAATACGGGAACCGTCACCCTACCTGTATATTTGGAATCATTTGCAATATATATTTCATAAAGATAGCTTGCATGATTAACTTCATCCCCGGTACTTCCTTCGCTCACACAAAAGGTCCAACCATGCTGCAACATTTCCGGGCTAACAATGGATATAGATATATGTTTTTCAAGATTTTTCAATTTTCGGAAAATTAAAGTTCTGTGTGCCCAAGGGCATGCTAGTGAAACATATAAATGATAACGCCCAGTTTCGGTCTTAAATCCACCTTTACCTGATGGTCCAGGTGCTCCATCGGGAGTTATCCAGTTGCGTATAGTAGAATCCTCTCTAAGAAATTTGCCACCGTGTGATTTAGTTTCGTACCATTGATTAACCCATTGTCCATTAATCAATAAACCCATAATGATGCCCTTCAATTGTATGTAGGTTATATGAAGTATAGACTCAAATTAATGGACTATATAATGAAGGTGTACAGCAATAAACCCTAGAATTAATACCAGTCCAAATCCTATTGCAATGGTAATAACTAAGGGAAATGAATTGATGCATTTAAAACAATCCTTTTTATTCGCTCTGCTAACTTTTCGTAGCTAATTATTTTTGTTGTAAATTTAGATAATAGGTTAATTTAAGCTACAATTATTAGTATTAAGATAGCTTATACTCAAGCATCTATTAAAATACATTGAAGCAGCCAATCTGGCAGGGAGAATGCAAGAATGAAACAATTTCATAATATCCTCTTTGTGAGTAATGGACTTGGAAAAGACACACAAGCATTGCAACAAGCAATAAGTTTGGCTTTGGCTAATAATGCCAAATTAAGTATTTTGATACTTTGCCCCTCATTCCCGCACAGTCTTGAGGAACATAAAAATTCATATGAAGCATTTCTGTTAGAGAAAATGCAGCAATCAATTGACACGGCAAAAGCCTCTTTATCACTCGCCAAGAAAAAAACCTCTTTTAAATTAGAGATTGAATGGGGGGACACACCTGATATTCGGATTATTCAACGAGTGCTCCGCGAGTCTTATGATCTTATAATTAAAGCCGTAGAAAATAAGGAAGATACAAAAGGTTTTGAAGCTTTAGATATGGCTTTATTACGTAAATGTCCTTGTACTTTATTTTTACACCGCTCATTTAACTCAACTGAAAATCTTCATATAGCTGTTGCAATCGATCCTAAAGATGAGGAAATATCTGGTCACGATCTCGCCCTTAATTTATTAAAATTATCTCAAACACTTTCAACTCATTACAATGGCCATTTAAGCATTATTTCTTGCTGGGACTTTATTTTGGAACACTACTTGCGCCATAGTGTTTTTATTGATACATCTGCAACAAAAATAGATGAAATGACCATCCGCGAGAGCGAAAAACAGTATCATACGCTTCTTAAATTGATTCATGGTGCAAACATCAAAGATCCAACTATATACTATCTGAAAGGTATTCCTACCGAAATTATCCCCACTATGGTCAGTGAAAAAAAGATCGATGTTTTAATCATGGGGACAGTAGCACGTACTGGATTATCAGGATTTATTATAGGCAATACGGCTGAAAATATTCTACAAAAAATTAATTGTTCACTATGGGCACTTAAGCCACCAGGATTTATATCACCTGTAAAAGCTTATTAAATAACAATACTGGTTCGTTCGGTGTAGAAATCAGTTCTCGTGTTGTTGTGACATCCGGAATAATTCAGTAACTACTAACATTTAAACTCATGCAGTCACCCAATAATCATAATTTTCCAAATCGATTTAAGGCATATTCTCCCATGCTTTTGGCAAGTTCTTCCTCGGCAAAGAATACTTTGCCTGAAATTTCGTTCTGTAATAATACGGCTTCTTCTTCATCATGCGTACGGACAACAATTTCTATTTTTGGATTAAGTTGATGAGCATATTGAATAATCTTCCTTAGATAGATAGTATCTGCTATGACAATCATGAGCATACTGGCATGAGCAATATGGCTTTGAATCAGCACGGAAGGTTCAGATGCATCTCCATAAACCGCAGGAAAGCCAGCGGCCCGTAGACTTGCAATTAACTCTCTATTTTCCTCAACTACAACATAGGGAATGTTTTTTTCAGAGAGTAAATGGGCAACGCGCTTCCCAACACGCCCATAGCCCACTAAAACCACTTGTCCTGCAAGATAATCATCTTTTGTGGACATCGGTAATTCAGTCAAAGAATCCTGGGCGCGTTCAAGAAAATGGAGTAATCCAGGGCAAGAGTTTATCCAAGCAAGAACAGGATTCACTAATTTAAATACAAGAGGGTTAATAGCTATAGATATAAGTGCACCTGCAAGAATAAAACTTTGCCCTTCTGCAGGAAGCATGCCCAAGCGCACCCCTAGCTCAGCAAGAATGAATGAAAACTCACCGATTTGTGCCAGACTTGCTGATACGATTAATGCTGATTGTAATGGATAGCGAAATGCAAGGACTAGTACAAAAGCTGCAATTGACTTACCGATAATGATAATACCTACCACAATTAAAATTTGTAAGGGTTGTTCAACCAACACCGAAGGATTAAACAACATGCCTACTGAAACAAAAAACAATACAGCAAATGCATCTCTAAGTGGCAAAGACTCTTCAGCAGCACGATGACTGAACGAAGACTCCCGCATAATCATACCTGCAAAAAAAGCGCCTAAGGCAAACGAAACACCAAATAATTTAGAAGCTACGTAGGCAATGCTAATTGCTGCAGTAATCACACATAAAGTAAACAATTCACGTGAGCCGGTGCGAGCAACAAGCCAGAGTAGCTTCGGGAAATATCGTCGGCCGACCAAGAGCATGAACGCAATGAACGTTGATATCTTAAGAAGTGTTAGGCCAAAAACGAACCATAGCGGCTTGGTATGAATGCCCACAGAGAAGCTGTCACCCTGCCAGTGTGATAGAGGTGGAAGCAACACCAGCACAACCACCATAACCAGGTCTTCAACCAAAAGCCATCCTACCGCAATGTGGCCATTAATCGACTCAAGAGCGCCTCGCTCTTCAAGTGCTTTCAACAATACAACGGTACTGGCTACAGATAGTGAAAGTCCAAAAATTAGAGCGCTGCTATTGTAAGCCTCCCCTAAAATAGGTGTATTTCTGATTAGAGTTCTCCAAGTTAAACTATGTTTGAGGAGAACAAAAATGAAAAAATCGCGGTATACAGAAACACAAATTGTCAAAATTCTAAAAGAAGTCGAAGCAGGTCGGCTGGTAAAAGAAATTTGTCGTGAATATGGCATTTCAGACGCAACCTATTACAACTGGAAAGCAAAATATGGTGGTATGGAGGCATCCGATATAAAACGTCTGAAAGATCTTGAAGAAGAGAACCGTCGTCTAAAGCAGATGTATGCTGAGCTAAGTCTTGATCACAAAATCCTGAAGGATATTGTCGAAAAAAAGCTGTGAAGCCATCTGTGAGACGGGAGCTGGTTGATTATGCAGTGAATGCTCATACTGTGAGTTTACGCCGGGCGTGTAAGGTTGTGGGTATCAGCGACTCAGTTTATCGATATAAGCCGGATAGCCAATCTGATGAAGGCGTTATTGTGGCATTGCAGGAATCATCCGAACGCTATCCGGCGTATGGCTTTAGTAAATTGCTTAAAGTCTTACGCCGCCAGGGTCATAGGTGGAATCATAAACGTGTTTATCGGGTGTATTGTGAACTGAAGCTCAATATGCGTCGTAAAGGCAAAAAACGGCTTCCTAATCGCTCACCCGAACCACTGAGTGTGCCAGCATCCATTAATCAGTGTTGGTCTATGGATTTTATGTGTGATGCGTTGATGTGTGGCCGACGCTTCAGAACATTTAACATAGTAGATGATTTTAACCGTGAAGTGTTGGCTATCGAAATCGATTTGAGCCTGCCTGCTCAGCGAGTGGTTCGCGTATTAGAACGTGTTGTTGCATGGCGAGGTTTGCCTGCTAAATTACGCATGGATAATGGTCCTGAATTTATCTCAAGCACATTAGCAGACTGGGCTGAAAAGCATCACGTGGCTTTAGAATTTATTAAGCCAGGTAAACCAACGCAAAATTCATTTATTGAGCGATTCAATAGAACTTACCGCACGGAGATATTGGATATGTACGCGTTTAAAAATTTACAAGAAGTCAGGGAGCTGACAGAAAACTGGATAAAAGAGTACAACGACGAAAGACCCCATGATTCACTAAATGATTTAACGCCGTGGGAATATCTGGCAAAAAATCAGCCAATGAACTCTAATTTAGGATGCCACTAAATATGGGGGGTTTACACTCTTATTCATTATGACGTCTCAAATAGTCATTTTTATGAAACCCAAATGGCCTTTCCAGTAAAATGCCAATAAAGTTGCTAAAAATATACTTGCGTGAGATTTGCGTGTTTGAGTACGACACTGTTATACTCTGTACGACATTTGTAGTGGTATCTCGCGACAGATTATTTATTTAAAATCAACGAGTTAATTTTAAGGCTGAGGGCTCATAATCCGTTGGTCCAAGGTTCAAGTCCTTGTGGGCCCACCAATAAAATCAAGCACTTACGGTGCTTTTCAAAAAGCTCGAAAATCTCATGTAGACGCAATGTAGACAGATTATTAAGGATATCGATAGGAGAGCAAATTGGAAGCAGTAACTACACCTCTATATTCTAATTGGTCCTTTTGGGCAGTGTTTATTGCTGCTATCGCAGTAATTCTTTCTCAATGCCCCCCTGTCCGTTTTTGGTTTAAAAAAGCAAAATTAGATATTGAAATATATTCAAAGATATCAATCACACATAAAGTAGGTAATCCTAATCTGCAGATCCATTTAATAGTAAATAATATTGGAGGCCGAAAAGTCAGAGTCAAAGGTATTACTGCATCAATAAAAAAAGATGGTAAGTTGGTAGCCACTTTACCCGCACAAAATTATTTAGAAAGCCAAAATAATCAGAACACCTTACTATTCACCCCCTTCTCATTAAATCCTTCTGAAGAATGGGCTCATATTATTAATTTACTCAATTTTTTTAATCGTGAAGATGAGCAAGAGTATAGAGGACTAGAAGCCAAAATACTTGCTAACTATCGTTCAAAAAAAGAAAACTCTAAACAAGAGTCACAAGACCTTATCGAAATTGATGAAGTTCTTGTTCAACCATTTCATGACTTCTTCAATAAACATTTTATCTGGAGCACTGGAGAGTACCTACTAACTGTTAATATCAATACTGATTATAAAAGTGCCGATATTTCCAAAGATTACAGGTTCACCATCTTTGAATCACATACTGCTCAACTCAAAGAAATTACTGATAAATATAAGTTTGGTGATGGAATATGGTGGAACTCTGCCTTATCAAATGTAATTATTGATATAAAAGAAGCCTAAGCTGTCGTTTGAATACGCCCAATTCTGCATATTTTTATAATGAAGATTTGTTTAATGCTGAAATAATATCAAGCAATGATGTAAACCTCCCTTTTTTAGTGCCAGTTATAATTAGAGTTTTCCGACCTGTTTTTAATCAATCTGTAATCCAAAGGTGACATATCACCGAGTGATTCATGTGGTCTTTCTTCGTTATATTCTTTCATCCAATTTGTGGTAATATCACGTACCTCATTGAGACTTCTAAATAGATAAAAATCCAATATTTCATTCCGATAAGTTCTATTGAACCGCTCCACAAATGAATTTTGAGTTGGCTTTCCCGGCTGAATAAACTCAAGAATAACACCATGCTTTTCTGCCCAATCCGCTAACGCAAGGGAAATAAACTCAGGTCCATTATCAAGTCGCAACCTTGCAGGATATCCTCGATTGGCGGCAATATGGTCAAGTACCCGAATAACCCTTAGAGCAGGCAAGCTCAAATCAATTTCAATTGCCAAAGCTTCCCGATTAAAATCATCTACCACATTAAAAGTCCTGAATCTTCTGCCGCAATTGAGGGCATCACTCATAAAATCAGCTGACCATGTATGGTTAAGGGAATCAGGCACAGCAAGAGGTTCCGGGTGACGGGAAGCTAATCTGCGTTTTCCTTTTCGCCTTATATTTAACTTCAACTCACAATAAACACGGTATACTCTTTTATGATTCCAGGAGAAACCTGCCTGCCGCAATTTGATAAACAACTTCCTGAAACCATAACGCGGATAGTGTTCGGTTATGGTCACCAATTCTTTTATCACCGCTTCATCCTTATCCATCGCCGGCTGATAGTAGTAAGCTGTACGACTTAAGCGTAATACCGAGCAGCTTCGCCTGAGACTCAGACCATGTTCCTGCACCAGATAATCAGCCATTTCCCTCTTTTCAGCCGGCTTCAAAGCTTTTTTTCTATAACATCCTTCAGTGCACGGTTTTCCAGAGACAAATCAGCAAACATCCGTTTCAGCTTTGCATTTTCTTCCTCAAGTTGCTTCATGCGTTTAATATCTGAGGCTTCCATCCCACCGTATTTTGCTTTCCAGTTGTAATAGGTGGCATCGGATATCCCATGTTCCCGGCATACATCCTTTACCAATCGTCCTACTTCAACTGATTTTAATATGTTTAAATGAATTAGTTTCGACTTAATCTGACATAACCACTTGAAAAGGTGAGAGTTTCCGGTTTTGATAGAAGTGCAAACTTTAACAAAACCAAAAGGAAAACTCTCATGATAGATAATAACGTTAAAATTATTAAACACAAAGTTGGCTTACTAAATTTAGCTGAAGAATTAGGCAATGTATCGAAAGCCTGTAAGGTAATGGGTTTATCACGAGACACCTTCTATCGTTATAAATCAGCGGTAGAATCTGGTGGGGTAGATGCCTTATTTGATAAGTCACGAAGGCAACCTAATCACAAGAACCGTGTTGACGATTCTATAGAGCAAGCGGTAAAAGAGTACGCCATAGAATATCCAGCTCATGGTCAACTACGCACCAGTAATGAGTTGCGTAAGAAAGGGATTTTTGTATCCCCTAGTGGCGTTCGCAGCGTCTGGCTTAGGCATAATTTAGCTAACTTTAAAGACCGTTTGAAGGCACTTGAAGCCAAAGTAGCATCAGAGGGCATTATTCTCACAGAAGCACAAATTGCAGCTTTGGAGAAGAAGAAGTTTGATGATGAGGCTTGCGGCGAAATTGAAACAGCACATCCTGGCTATCTTGGTTCCCAAGATACATTCTATGTGGGAACTATCAAAGGAGTTGGCCGCATTTATCAGCAGACTTTTGTTGATACTTATAGCAAAGTGGCATTTGCCAAGCTCTATACAACAAAAACGCCTATTACATCAGCAGATCTCCTTAACGACAAGGTCTTGCCGTTCTTTGAGCAGCAGCAGTTACCTATGCTGCGTGTTTTAACTGACCGGGGTACAGAGTATTGTGGGAAAGTAGAACAGCATGACTATCAGCTTTATTTAGCTATTAACAACATTGATCACACGAAAACTAAAGCACAATCACCGCAAACAAACGGTATTTGTGAGCGTTTCCACAAAACGATTTTGCAGGAGTTTTATCAAATCACATTCCGTAAGAAAGTTTACGATGACATGGATGAACTGCAAAAAGATCTGGACGTATGGCTTCATTATTATAATAATGAGCGCACCCATCAAGGCAAAATGTGCTGTGGACGTACTCCAATGCAAACATTGATTGATGGCAAACAAATCTGGAAGGAAAAATTGATAGGCTGAATTTGACCTGACAGACACTTCTGAAAAACCGGTAACTGTCAGATCAAGTTTGAACTACTACAGTTTAAAATTTGATTTTCTGTAAAGCGACTGCGTTTCATCGTTCCTCCTCTTTTTTGCTTATTATGCCGGAGAAACTCTAATTGAAAATGGTGCTATTTTAAGGGAGGGTTACATACTCAACATTATGGATTTCCAACTCATTCAATATTGATAGATAATTTTTGGACAAATAATCCACAAGAAGGAGGGATGCGAAACTGCACAATAAAACCATTTATTTCGATATCCTTTATCACTAACAATCATAATTTTATGAACTTTGGGAGCCAAAGCCAGAAAACAAAAAGAAAATCTGATATTGATAGATTTAAGAAACATATAAATTCTGATAAAGCCAATCTAACGCTTTTGATCAGAAATTATATTGATATGATATGGGAACTACACAAATCAATAAGATTGATTATTGATGAAAAATTACGAGATAATATAAAAATTTTCACTGATGCAATCGAATCAATGACACAAAATAACCAAACTAAGCTGGGGTGTCATATAGAGATATACAAAGATGGATCATCCATCTCAAAAATACCATTAGCCCAAAGAGTAATTAACGAATACAACTTGTTAAAGCAAAAACATCAGTCAGGAAAATTTTCTAATATTCTAATAAGTAACCAATATGTAGATAAGGAATGGTAATTTATTCCTTAGTAAATCATTAATAACCATACTCGATCTATACAGGACTACTTTCTGCGTCACTGCAATTTATGTGCAGTGACGCAGAAAAAGAGCTTTGATTTAACCCAGTAAAATCAACATGTTCAGCACAAATGTTCAGGCGCGCTCAACGCGTTTGAACAAAAAAGCACAATGAATTGCTAATTTTTCTAAAAAAATCACTAATGCCATTACAAATTTATCAAAAAGCACAGGGACTAATGGGACTATTGGGGCAACCGCGTCATTGCTGGTCTAAAGGAGTCCCCCACCTCAAAATTCAAGATGGGGCATATGGGACAATCTGATGATAAAGATCTCTGCAATCAAAGCAGCTCCTCAATATTAGGAATCGGATTATAAGAAAATGATGGCATCGAATCAGTTTTTTTCTTCGTGGAATGATTCTTAACCAGTTTTTTATGTCGATGCTCAACGCTTTCCTTTTGCGAATACCCTGGCTTTTGACCATTAAGATATTCCAATACATAAAGCCGGAACGTATTGTAACTGGCGGTAAAGCGTCCCTCATCCCGAAGCGTTTCCCATATGGTGGTCATAGGCCAGCCTTTTTCTAAGGCTTCGGATATATCATCTTTTAAGGCTAAAAATTCTACTTTATTTTTTCTTGCTGGCATTTTTCGCTGATTTTGATCAGCTGCCATCATACTTTCTATCAGGGAATTTTTCATAATCTTCTCTCTGTAAAATTGGTTGTTCAATACTTTGGTGTTTATTATTTTTTTTTATTTATTTTGGTCGCTTTTACTTCCTCTCAAAGTCCTTTTTGGTTATTTATCAGCCCTTTTTTATTTATTCCCGTTTATTTTTGATTATTTTCGTTAATAATCGTTTAAGTTCCAAAAAGAACCTTAAAATAACCCAACGTGAGGTCCAAAATAAATTTCAAAATACTGGGCAAGATAGGTGAAGTTAGCTAACCAGCAAGCTGGCTTTCATACTTCACGAGTCTTATTCTCACCTTCGGTGCTCAACGTTTTTAATGTTATTTTCAATCTGGAGGACTTAGGAGAAACCCCAAGATCGAGGCATAAATCTTTTTCAATGAGGGAGTTTAGATTTACTAAATGACCGAATTGAAAATGATTTATAACGAAGAGATTGGGAGTTAATCCTAAGTCCCTCATTATTCACCTCCCCAGATTTTGCTGGTGAAAACATACAACCTTGGTGTCCCTACCCCTTTGATTCTTGGCTTATGCGAGGCATTGCCATCTGGGGCAGGTTTCAACCAACCAGCTTGTAATAAGACTTTTGTCACCGTGCGTTGATCGAAGCCTTTGCATAACTCATTTTTATACACTTCGGTTAACACCATATAGATTCGAAGACCTTCGCTATCCGTTTGGAAAAATCCGGCACGGTTAATAATTTTTTCATTATTGGGGTGGTTGGCACTATCAAAACGACTTGCTCCATGGGACTCAAAGAAGGCACGCACCTGCGCCATGATGGCTCGGTCTTCACGATTACCATCTGAACCAAAAGCCTCAAGCCATGCAGTAAAGCATTTCTGTGCAGCAGTAAATGACTCTCCTTCTTTCCAGCCAGTCAAACCAAAACGACTCGCCAACTCACCAGCAGCAGCAACCAGTGCAAAGCGTCTGACAACCCGGATAATTTGACCTGTTACATCAGACTGGATTACCCTATCAACAAAGTTTTGAATAGTGTCGGTAACAAATCTGGCGATTTTTTGTCGGTGAGTAACAACCTGATTGAGCCACTCTATACCAATAGCACCATAGTATTGGCTGGTATATTGCTTTAGCGATAAGGCCATACTGGCAGGACTTAGTTGATCATGGATCGTTTCAAACAACCCCATGTCACACCCAGCATCTGCTTCAATATCAGCAAGGCGTATTTCCTGTCCTGCATTACTGCGCTGGCCTGTTTTTGCCATAAGTGCGGTCAAAGATTCCTCACCAGCGGAGAGGAAAAACAAAGACCATTGGGAAGATTTTCTGACAGTACCACTACGAGAAGCTCTTGTTTTCCCCTGACCATTGGCCAACAAATAAGCCGCCTCTCCTGCTTCTCTGGGGTCCATTTGGCTGAGTTCATCAAGGATGAGCAAGCCATCGTTATGCAATGCTGCCAGACCCTCAAGACCATTAGCCGTACTACGCCATAAACGGCAATAGGATTGTGGGTTGCCCCAAACAGAAGCAGCAACTTTCAATGCAGTGCTTTTGCCAGATGACGACGCACCTCTGAAATGAAAACCGCCTGAGTCTTCCCCGGCTAGATTTGCCAATGCAGGTGCAAGTGCTGTTGATATGGCAAAGACTAATCTTGAATTGCCATTTGCAAGACGGGCTATTGAATTACGCCATTCTTCGACCGTGCCTTTTGAAGACAACGCGGGTTCAATGGCATTGGTGTTTTGGAAAACAATTTTTTCTGATGTCTCTCCAATACACTGACCTGCAGTAACAAAAACCTCTTCATGCCAGCCGAGTTTATCAACACACCTTGCGCGCGCTTCAACTGGAAAGACTTGTAAATAGGAAGTAAGCAAGTCACGAGCGGCTCTATTGGGTGATATACTCAGCCCAAGTCTTGCCAGCTCTCGCCTTACATCAGAGGAATCGCCTTGCAGCAAGGACAACGGCATCGCCCACTGATGGGTTATGCCATCATCGTCCTGCCATTCCAGCAAGCGACCCCATTCACCACTCTGGGCATCGCGTGTTTTTGCAACGACATACAACGGCGAACATATCCATCGAGGTGGCAATGGATTGCCGTCCTTATCAATACCTACAAATATTAACCCCTCATCCGTTAAGCGAAACCGACCGCCGGCATAATCGCATGAAATCGGTCGCTGTTTTGACTTATTGGGTAATTCAATAACGTGACTTTGTGACATATATTTTTCTCCAAACAACATTCAATTAAGCGGAATGAAATAGACTCATTCCGATCAATCAAAAATGATAAAAAGTTAAGCGCTCTTAACCGTCTGTGGCTGACCTTCGTCACAGGTTGAGTGATATACTTTTTGTTGTTGGAGAAAATCCAGCACATCGCTTTTCCGATATAAAACCTTACGGCCAATTTTTAAATAAGGCACGCCACTACCAGCCCAACGGTTACGTTCAAGTAACTGGGTGGAACAACTTAAAACGGCTGCAATGGTTTGTTGATTGAAAAGTGCCGATTGAGGCGCAGATTCAAATTCGTTTAATAGATGTAAACGGGATGGTTTTTGATCAGACATAGGGGACTCCGCAAGTGATTATTCATTCAGCATAATGCCGACCTGCACCGTCCTTGGAGATGAATTCAAATGCCTATCCGACTAAAATTGGACAAGTAATTGATATTCACTAGCCTTTTGGCTATGAAAGCTTGAACTTCAAGCTTGGGAAAAGTATTGCGTATTTCTTCAAAGATTGTCAAGGGTCAAAGATCGAATTCAAAGGAATGTTATCGAATGATACTGAAAGTCGTTAAAAAAAGAATGTGTCCCATGCGTCCCATTGATGTGAAACAAGGTTGGGGCAGCTCAAACCCAGTAATGGCGCGGATGCCCCACTTGTCCCCTTTGTCCCTGCAATTTTTACTATGTATATGGAAGAGAGAAAGCAACCTTTTGAGATGATTTGTTTTTGAACATATCAAAATAATTGGAAAATATGAACTTGAATCAAATCACGAGTTAAACAAATGCAACTTTCTTAACATCAAAAAAGCCTATGCAGCGATTCTAGCTCATCTAGGGCGTGTTTTTAAAGTTTCAGCCACAGCAAAATACTTATCACAGTTAAAGCACCTAAAAACATGGCGGCAGTTTTATCATACCGCGTAGCAATTCTTCTGAACCCTTTGATTCTGTTAAAAAATCGCTCGATATGATTCCTTTCTTTATAAATATGAGCGTCATGCTCAATAAAAAGGTATCGGTTCTTTTTACTTGGAATAACGGTCTCAACTCCGCGCCTTGCCAACTCTTCTCTAAATTCATTGCTATCGTAAGCGCGATCAGCTAATAAATATTCACTTTTATCTTCACTCAATAAATCTTTCGCCATCTTTATTTCATGTTCTTGGCCACCGGTTAATATAAATCCTAATGGGAGCCCAAATGAATCTACTTTTGCATGAATTTTCGAGCTAAATCCGCCGCGACACCGTCCAAGTGCTTGATAGTCCTGACCCCCTATCGCACCTGCCGCATGTTGATGTGCCCTAACAATACTACCATCCATCATGTGCCATTCGTGATCGCCATCTTTTTTTTAAAATTTCAAGAATTCCATTGAAATTTCCCTTTTTTACCCACCTATTGTAACGACCGTAAACACTTTGCCATTTCCCATAATCTGGCGGTAAATCTCTCCAGGGCGCACCAGTCCTGATTATCCAACAAACTGCTTCAATAAATAATCGATCATTTTCCCCATGGCGACCTTTCGGAGCAGGAAGTAATTCTTCTAATTTGATCCACATTTTGTCATCAATAACAAATCTTGACATCCATTTGCTCCATTTTCAGTATGGAGTCTTTTTATCAGATTTTTAATCGTTTGAAAAACTTTAAAAACACGCCCTAGAAAAACATGAAATAAATTATCTTAAAATCAATTGGATACCTCATTTTCTCTAAATAATACTCCAGATTGGAGGATAAACTTTTCCTAAATAGACGGGTGATATTCCAGATTAGCCCTACGTATTCTAATATAACATATTGATTTTTATTAATAAAAATTTGGGAATTTCGGGTTAAGAGGTTGGATTTTTCGGGATAAGGGATTTTGAGCCATAAGTTGAGTATATTTTAAACTATTCTAAAGTTCCGAAATACATATTAAATTATCCTAGAATTCGTAAATTCCCATTAAAAAATTCTAAAATTCATACTTTTAATGTATTATATTCTATAATTCATATAAATAACTCGCTTAAATTCAATTAGTAAATAAAATCATGCTAAAAATTGCAAATACTACAGAAGAATCCAAACAGCTATCTCAAGAATATCGTGAAGGAAAGCTTATAAGGATATATCAAGGGATCTACACGGATGACTTTAAGACGAATGTAGAGCAGATTGTCATACAAAACTGGATGCAAATTCTTCCTCATATTGTATCAAAAGGGATCCTTAGCTTTGCCACAGCCTTGGAGCTCAAACCCAAGCGATATGAAAACAAAACGATTGTTTTTGTAACCAGCTCTTATGTTAAAACCATTAATCTTCCAGGTTTAATCATTAAAGTATATAAGGGTAATAATAACGAATTTATCGAGCAACTATTACCAAACTTATTTAGAAGTAACGAACCCAGAGCTTTACTTGAAAACCTGACAACAGTAAGAGGTGCTTCTTACCTTGGTATTAAGACGATTGGAAGTGAAGGTGTCGAAAAGTTTTTGGCTAAGAAATTACATACACTAGGTGAAGATTATATTAACAACCTTAGAGACGAAGCTGGAAGTATTGCTGAAAAGCTAGGTTTCACAAAAGAGTATCAAAAACTAAATAACATAATTAGTGCCTTATTATCGACCCATTCAGATAGTAATATCTTATCTTCGAATTATGCAAAAGCTATTGCAAAAAAAAATCCTTATGACGAACATAGAGTAAGTCTGTTTAATGATTTGATTATATATCTAAATCAATGCTCTTTTGCTAATAGAGAATATAAGTACAACTCAACTTCTTTTAAAAATTTAAGTTTTTATGAATCTTACTTCTCAAATTTTATTGAAGGTACGGAGTTCCTTATTGATGAAGCCGAAGATATTGTGTTTAAGGGAATAGAAATTAATAACAGACATGCAGACAGTCATGATGTTTTATCTAATTTTTATATTACCAATGATTACACTGAAATGTGCATCACTCCCCAAGACCCACATGAGCTAATTGAAATATTACAAAAAAGGCATGCATTAATAATGAAAGAGCGGCCTGAGAAACGGCCAGGGGAGTTTAAGTTAAATCAAAATAAAGCGGGTAATACCCTATTTGTATCACCTAAGGATGTAATTGGAACTCTATGGCAAGGATTTGAAAGATATACACTGCTAAAACCTGGTATTGAGAGAGCTTTATTTATGCAGTTTATGATCAGTGAAATACACCCTTTTGATGATGGAAATGGACGACTATCAAGAATAATGATGAATGCAGAGTTAGTTTCACAAGCTCAATATAAAATTATTATTCCTAATGTTCATCGAGATAATTATCTTAATGGTCTAAGGCTTGCTTCACGAGATAGGCTTTTCAGAACTTATATAAAAGTAATGGATCAAGCACAAGCTTATACTGCCTCTATCAATTGGGCTGATTACGGCGAGGCAAGGAACAAGTTAGAAAATGATGATGCTACACTTTCTTCTGATGAAGGGGTGCCGAGTTTTAATCGAGTTTTACAGAAACTACAGCTATCAGATATACCTGATTAATTGAGTCTGTAAAATTTTCTGTGTAACTAGCCATTCCATTATTCAGTAACTCTATCACCGAATTCGATCATAAACCGATTCATAGCTGGCTTCCAGTTGTGGATCGGCATTGTCCATTTCCGAGCAATTCGTTCAATCGCAAGATAGAGCAATTTAAAAACTGATTCGTCAGATGGGAACATTCTTTTATTTTTAATTACCTTTCGCAAAGTCATATTCAACGATTCGATGGCATTTGTCGTATATATGGCTCGACGGATGTGTAAGCGCTTAATTAACCTCACCTAGCAAAGTTCCTTCCCAACCTTGATACTCCGTTTATTTTTAACAACGGAGAAAATCAGCATGACAGACAATCCGAAAAGATCACGACGCGAATTTTGGCAATCTCATAATGACTCATGGGAAGTCAGTGGTTTAACCCAAGCTGTTTACTGTGAACAGCAAGGCATAAGTCATTCAGCGTTTTGTTATTGGCGAGGACGTCTTCGTCCTAAAGCTTCAAAAGCGCAGAGAACATCCCCTCATTTTCTAGCGGTTAAGTCAGCTGTTGAACCTACTTCGGCAAACACGCCCTATGAGCCGGCCATTCAGTTAATGTTGCCAAATGGTGTACGCCTTGGAATCAGCGGTCAGACCGACAAAGTCATTTTACGTGAAGTTTTAACGTTTGCAGGGGCGTTATAATGTTGCGCTTACCGGAAACGACAGCGATTTATGTTGCAACAACACCTGTTGATTTCAGAAAAGCCATTAATGGCTTGGCTGCCATGGTGATTGAGGAATTTGAATCGCCGGCGAACGATGGTTCTGTTTACGTTTTTTATAATCGTAGCCGTGACAGGGTTAAGTGTTTGTTTTGGGATAAGAATGGTTTTGTGCTTTATCACAAGCGCTTAGAGCGTGGAAAATTTAAGATGGAGAAGACGTCAACCCAGCTTGAAGCCATTACTCACCAACAGTTGGACTGGTTGTTGGCGGGGCTTGAATTTAAGTTGATGTCTGAATTTCCCATGCTTGATTTCAAGCATTATTTTTAAGTTAACTTCATGATTTTATTAAATTAAACCGTTACATTGCATGCTTATTTTGGTATAATAGTGCCCATTAAAACAACACAAATAATACCAACGATGAAACAACAATCTGACTTAACAGTAGAGCAATTACGCGAAGAAAATGCGCGTTTGTTGGCATTGTTGGCTCAGCAGGAAAGCACTATCGAAACGCTTCGCCACCAGCTGCACTTATTCCGTAATGCACGCTTTGGCCGCAAAAGCGAAAAAGGTGTCGTGCCGGAACAAATGGCATTGCAATTTGACGAAGCAGAGCCATCCAGTGAACAGGATGAATCGACTGTTGAGCCTTCTCAAACTGAAACCATTACCTATACCCGTGCTAAAAAAGGCACAGGCCGCAAAGCACTGCCCAAGTCATTACCCTATGTTGAGCAGATTCATGACTTAAGCGATGAAGAAAAACATTGCGACTGTGGTTGTGAGTTAACTCATATTGGTGACGACATCTCAGAACAACTGGATGTTGTACCGCAAATGACCTTCCGTGTGGTTCATGTTCGTAAAAAATACGCTTGCAAGACATGTGAAGAAACCATTCAAACGGCCAAACTGCCGAAACAACCTATTCCACAAAGCATTGCATCGTCTGGTTTACTGGCAGCAGTGATTGATGCCAAGTTTAACCGCCACATGCCGCTTTATCGCCAGGAGGCGATGTTTAAAGAAGCGGGCATTCCCGTTACCAGAGCAACGCTTTGCAACTGGGTGGTAAAAGCCGCTGATTTATTAACGCCGCTGGTTAAACTCATGGTTGCGGCCATTCACGATTATGACATCGCTTATGCGGATGAAACACCCGTGCAGGTGCTCAAGCAGAAAAACAAACCGCCAACATCAAAATCCTATATGTGGCTATTCATTGGCGGTCCACCGGATAAACGCTGTTATGTTTATCAGTACCATCCGTCACGCACTCACCAGATACCGGCTGATTTCTTTTCCGACTTCAGCGGCTACCTGCATGCTGACTGTTATGGTGGTTATGTCGCTTTAGACAAAGAAGACCATGTTACCCATGTTGCCTGTATGGCGCACGCCAGAAGGTATTTTGTCGATGTGGTCAAACTTGCCGGCAAGAAAAAAGGCATTGCCCATAAAGTCTTGACCTATTTTACCGAGCTTTATCAGCTGGAAGCTTCCCTCAAAGAGGCAAAGGCTGCACCAGACGATATTTATCAGGCAAGACAAAAAGAGGCCAAACCTATTCTTGATGAACTCAAAGACTTTGTTGAAGATAAAAAAATCAATATCCCACCGAAAAGCCCATTGGGCAAAGCCGTTCATTACCTGTTGACGCACTGGGTTGCGCTCAAACGATACCTTGACGATGGCCGTCTCGAAATAGATAACAACCGAACAGAGCGCTCCATTAAACCTTTCGTCATCGGACGAAAAAACTGGCTCTTTCATGGCAACGAAACGGGCGCCAAAGCAGGTGCTATCCTCTATTCCCTCATCGAAACCTGTAAGCAACACCAGGTTGATGCTTTCGCATGGTTGAAATACGCACTGACCAACATCCAATATGCTGAAACCATCGAACAGCTCGAAGCTTTGCTGCCCTTTCATGTAAACCCTTCCGAACTTGAAAACATGCGCAGCTTACCTGCTTTGGAAATGCCTGAGAAGAGTGGGGTTAATTAAGCGTTTACACGGATGTCAGCTGGATAATCAAAAAATGGGGTAATACGTATCCAGTCTCTGCGCCATGAGGAGCTTATGGATGGGTATTGGTCGTCCCATTTCTCAGAAAATGCTTCCAGCGCCATTTCAGCCTCAATGAGTGTTTTGGCACTGTAGATTGTTTTTAAATCAGCAGCAAGGATTTTACGGTCTTTCCAGCTGACATAAGCCAATGAATTTCGAATTTTGTGTACAATGCAAAGCTGAACTTTAGCGTGTGGATATACTGTTTCAATGGCTTCTGGAAAGCCAGTAAGTCCATCAACACACGCAATAAATATTTCATCCAGGCCACGATTTTTTATATCTGTCAGTACGTTTAGCCAAAATTTTGCGCCTTCATTTTGGCTAATCCACATGCCCAGAAGTTCTTTGTAGCCATCTGTATTAACACCCAATGCCAAATAGACGGATTTGTTAATAATACCTTTGTCAGTCTTTACTTTAACGACAATACAATCCAAATAAACAATGGGGAAGCAACTATCCAGAGGCCTTGCCTGCCAGGCACGTACATCTGATAAAACCGCGTCTGTCACGCTTGAAATCAATGTGGGTGATATGGTTGTACCATAGATTTCTTCAAGCTCGCTTTGGATGTCGCGTGTACTTAAACCTCGGGCATAAAATGAAATGATTTTTTCATCAAGACCATCAAAGCGGGTAGCGTATTTAGGGATAATATGAGGTTCAAATGTGCCTGTTCGGTCACGTGGCACCGCAATTTCCATTTCGCCTTCATTAACCTGAATAGTCTTCTTGCTGTACCCATTACGACTGTTGCTCTTGCGTTCAACAGCCTTGGCATGCTTGTCATAGCCTAAATGATGCGTAAGTTCTCTTATTGATAATGGCATATCGCTGATACCCATCACCGAAACCAGACTGGATGTCACTGTTTCAACCAATTATTTGAGTACAGGAATTAAAGGACTTGACCGTATGCTCGATGATAAAGGCTATCAAGAAGGAGCGCCCATTATGATTAGCGGTCGTTCGGGCACTGCTAAAACACTTTTTGCAGCCAGTTTTGCAAAATCATGTCTGCATCAAGGCAAAAAAGTTTTATTTGTCTCTTTTGAAGAATCTCCCAGTCATTTAATTCATCATTTTATATCTGTAGATATTGATTTGCGACCATTCTTAGAAGACGAGACTTTAGCGATTAATGCAAGACGCTCTGTGGAAATGGGCCTGGAAAACCATATTATTTCAATTATTGAAATGAACCAGAGACATGAATTTGATGTCATCATTGTGGATCCTATTTCATCTTTGTTAGATCTGGGCGATGTGATGGATGTCAAGATGATGTTTGTACGGTTCATTTCTTATATGAAAGCACGAAAAAATACCCTGCTTTTTACCGAGTTACTGCCAGATTATGCAGAGGAACATAGCCTGCTTGGCTTATCCAGTCTGACAGATACCTGGATTCGATTAAGCTATATTGAAAAAAATGGTGAATTTAACCGTCTAATGTACATTTCCAAATCACGCGGTATTAAGACTTCCAATCAAGTCAAGGAATTTTTAGTCACAGATGAAGGTATAATCGTCGAAGATCCTTATATAGGGGATGAAGAAATGGTTTTTGGCTCGCACAAAGCCGCTCGTATATTAGAAGATAAACAACAGGAAACGCAGAATGCTCAGGAAATTGCTCAACTGGAGAGTGAAATCAAAGCCGTGGAAGAAGAACTTGTTGCCCATCAGAAAGTTCAAATCGCAGAATATCAGGCCCGAAAAAATGCCTTGTTGCGTCAAAAAAATAAGTTAGTCAATGAGGAAAAACAAATGCAGGCAAGAAGACAGGCAAATAAATTATTAAGGGAGTAGGCAGTGAGCAAGATTAAGCTGAAACTTTATGTTATTGGAAACAGTCTTGTATCAAAACGGGCGATTAGAAATTTTAAAGTTCTGTGTTCCACGGCAGGGTTAAAAGGTTGCTGCGACATGGAAGTGATTGATCTAATGGAACATCAGGATTTAGCCGAGAAAGAAAGAATTTTGGCAACGCCACTTTTAATCCGAAAAGAGCCTCTGCCGCAACGAAGAATTATAGGTGATTTATCCAATAGACAAAAAGTACTGAGTACTCTGGAATTGCCCGATGAAGAGCATGAATAAAAAAAAGAATAATTATTGGCCCAAACTTCTTAATGCCTTGGCAGAAGGCGTGGTGATTATTAATAAAGAGGGAGAAATACTTTTCATTAACGCCTATGCAGCAAACATGTTAGGACATCCTGTCTCAGATCTTTTAGGCAGCAATTTTTTATACCCATTGGCCGAAGATGAAACACAGGAAATTGAAATTATAAAACCCGATGGTGAAATTTTACCGGCACAGATGACAGTCAAAAAAGGCGCCTGGGAAAATGATGTTGCATGGGTTATTTCATTACAAGATATTTCCGAATTTAAAGCCAAAGAAAAAATGTTAAGTATTTCTTCCAAGGGAATCAGCTCCGCTTTCGAAGGCATTATTATCACTGATGCAAATGGTACAATTCTGGAAGCAAACAATGCTTTTTTGAAAATGACTGGATTCAAGGAAGAGGAAATCATTGGTAAAAACCCGCGAATATGGAAATCAGGTTATCAATCTGCGGAATTTTATAAACAGCTATGGAGCGCTTTGATAAAAAGAGGCCATTGGAGCGGTGAACTCTGGGATAAATATAAACATAATAAATTATATCCGGTTTTTCTATCCATATCAGCCGTTAAAAATTCCGAAGGTGACATCACCAATTATATTGGTTTTTTCCATGATTTGAGCGTCATTAAAGAGCAGGAAGAGCAAATAGAGCATTTTAAATTTTATGATTTTTTAACCGGCTTACCTAACAAATTTATGCTGACTCAAAGGTTGGATAACTACATTGAACAAAGTTGGAACATGAAAAGCAGGCTCATTGTCATTAGTATCAGGATATTTGACCCGGGAAAGCAAAATTCAAGTTACAATGAAAGCGCTGAAATTCGAGATAAAATGATACTTAAAGCCATTGAACGTATCGAGCGATGGACCCATGGAAAAAAACTGTTGTCACGTATAGGTTATAGTGAGTTTATTTGTAGTAGTTCAAACTTGATCTGACAGTTACCGGTTTTTCAGAAGTGTCTGTCAGGTCAAATTCAGCCTATCAATTTTTCCTTCCAGATTTGTTTGCCATCAATCAATGTTTGCATTGGAGTACGTCCACAGCACATTTTGCCTTGATGGGTGCGCTCATTATTATAATAATGAAGCCATACGTCCAGATCTTTTTGCAGTTCATCCATGTCATCGTAAACTTTCTTACGGAATGTGATTTGATAAAACTCCTGCAAAATCGTTTTGTGGAAACGCTCACAAATACCGTTTGTTTGCGGTGATTGTGCTTTAGTTTTCGTGTGATCAATGTTGTTAATAGCTAAATAAAGCTGATAGTCATGCTGTTCTACTTTCCCACAATACTCTGTACCCCGGTCAGTTAAAACACGCAGCATAGGTAACTGCTGCTGCTCAAAGAACGGCAAGACCTTGTCGTTAAGGAGATCTGCTGATGTAATAGGCGTTTTTGTTGTATAGAGCTTGGCAAATGCCACTTTGCTATAAGTATCAACAAAAGTCTGCTGATAAATGCGGCCAACTCCTTTGATAGTTCCCACATAGAATGTATCTTGGGAACCAAGATAGCCAGGATGTGCTGTTTCAATTTCGCCGCAAGCCTCATCATCAAACTTCTTCTTCTCCAAAGCTGCAATTTGTGCTTCTGTGAGAATAATGCCCTCTGATGCTACTTTGGCTTCAAGTGCCTTCAAACGGTCTTTAAAGTTAGCTAAATTATGCCTAAGCCAGACGCTGCGAACGCCACTAGGGGATACAAAAATCCCTTTCTTACGCAACTCATTACTGGTGCGTAGTTGACCATGAGCTGGATATTCTATGGCGTACTCTTTTACCGCTTGCTCTATAGAATCGTCAACACGGTTCTTGTGATTAGGTTGCCTTCGTGACTTATCAAATAAGGCATCTACCCCACCAGATTCTACCGCTGATTTATAACGATAGAAGGTGTCTCGTGATAAACCCATTACCTTACAGGCTTTCGATACATTGCCTAATTCTTCAGCTAAATTTAGTAAGCCAACTTTGTGTTTAATAATTTTAACGTTATTATCTATCATGAGAGTTTTCCTTTTGGTTTTGTTAAAGTTTGCACTTCTATCAAAACCGGAAACTCTCACCTTTTCAAGTGGTTATGTCAGATTAAGTCGAAACTAATTCAGTTTATTGTTGTTTATTTGGGTTCTCAAAAAATTGAGGGCATGGAGTCTGTAGCAAAAAAAATTATTCATTCACTGTCAAAACCTTACAGGGTAAAGAATAAAAAATATACAATGCAATCGATTATAGGCATCACCTCTTTATCGGACAATGGTACTTTTAGCGGAGAAGATCTATTAAATCAAACCGAAATAGCGCGGCATAAAGCCATGCAAAAAGGTTTTAATCAATTTGATTTCTTTGATGCAGAAAGTGAAAAACAGACCCTGATATTTCATCAACGTATTGAAGCTCTCCGAAAAGCCATAAAACAGAATCAATTAGAGCTACACTATCAACCCAAGGTGGATTTAAGCACTGGAAAAGTCATTGGCGCCGAGGCTTTGCTCCGCTGGATACATCCCGATAAACATTTATTAATGCCTTCTGATTTTTTAGCAGGATTAGATAAACATCCCGTGTCTATAGAGCTGGGTGACTGGGTACTTAATCAAGCCTTAAAACTATCTGAGAAATTGATTAAAAATAATTTAAATATACCCATCAGTATCAATATTTCTTCATACCAACTGGAAGATAAAAATTTTACTAAACATCTGGAAGAAACATTATCCAAATACCCGCATCTGCCTAAGAGCTGTATCATGCTTGAAATTCTTGAAACCGAAGCTTTAGAAGACCTTGAGCGTATTTCAAACATCATTAATGACTGCAAAACCAAAGGCATATTATTTTCACTTGATGATTTTGGAACAGGATATTCATCACTAACTTATCTTAAAGATCTAAATACAGCGGAAGTAAAGCTGGATCAAAGTTTTGTTCGTAATGTTTTGAGTAAGCCAAAAGATCTGTCTATCTTAAAAACGACGATAGAATTATGCCGCTTGATTGATCGTGATCTGATAGCTGAAGGCGTAGAAACAATTATTCATGGCAAGTTATTACGTCATCTAGGTTGTCATTATATCCAGGGATATGTCATTACCAAACCTATTCCTGAGCAACGGTTGATTCCCTGGTTGAATAAATGGACGCTTGGCAAAGAGTGGCAGAAAGATCGATTTAGCAAGAAAGAGTTAGATGAATTGATACTTCTTTCTATTGAACATTATCTTTCTTTTGAAGCTCTGCGCCGCTATCTAGAGCGCAATCACCAGGAATTACCCGATTTTTCATTTGAACACTGTCCAACAGCGGTTCCCGGCGAAGCCGGAACCCGCTGTAAATAAGTTGTTTTAATTGTCTAAAAAGATATTTTTCGCGAAGTCTATGATTTAAAATGTCATTTTTAATTTTAAAGTTGACATCTGATGTTGAGTTGCAAAGATTTGGTTGAAACAGTTAAAACAAGTTTCGCATCGATTAAAGAAGTAAAAAAACGCCAAAGACCCATCAGTTTAGTTGATACGTTAATGTCGGGCTATGCTTTATTCAGTTTGAAATATCCCTCTCTGTTACAGTTTGATCGTCACCATCGAGAGGATATGATTAGCCATAATCTCGAGCATATTTTTGGTATTAAAGCAGTGCCTTCAGATACTCAGATGAGAAAGCGTTTAGATGAAATTGAGCCAACCTTACTCCGACCCACTTATCGACGTCTCTTTGCGCAATGCCAGAGAAGTAAGCATTTAGAGCTATTCAAATACTATGAGAACCGCTATTTGATGCCATTGGATGGAACAGGTTATTTCAATTCAGATGATGTGCACTGTGATAACTGTTGTCAGCGGCATCATAAAAATGGACGAATTAGTTACTACCATCAAATGCTATCAGCAGCCATAGTTCATCCAGACCATAAAGTGGTGATTCCTTTTGCCCCAGAGCCGATTATGAAAACAGATGGTGCCAATAAAAACGACTGTGAACGTAATGCGGCCCTGCGTTTTCTTAATGATCTGAAACGCGAGCACCCTCATTTAAAGCTAATTTTTACAGGGGATGGTCTGTTTTCAAATGCTCCATTCATCAAACGCTTATGTGATGATGATCATTGGTTCATCCTGGTTGCCAAAGAAGGGGATCATAAACATTTGTTTGAAGAGTTTAATGCATTGCCTCGAGCTACTCATGAAGTGAGAGAAGGCAAAATAACTCATCGTTTTAGTTGGTCAAATCAAATTGCAATTAATGATACTCACCTTGATTGTATAGTGAACGTTTTAGAGTATTGGGAGGTGCATGATAATGGTAAAAAACAGCGTTGGGTTTGGGTAACCAATATTCCCTTAACTGAAAAGAATGCTTACAAAATTATGAGAGGAGGACGGGCACGACATAAGATAGAAAATGAAACGTTTAATACATTAAAAAATCAAGGATATCAGTTTGAGCACAATTTTGGTCATGGTAATAAACATTTGAGCACCGTATTTGCTCATTTGATGATGCTTGCTTTTTTTGTTGATCAGCTGCAGCAGCTTGGCTGTAAACTATTTAAAAAAGCACTTGCAAGATTGCATACTAAGCGCTCGTTATGGGAAAGAAAACGAGCATTATTTTTTGATTTTTTTATCAATAGTATTGAGGACTTATGGTCTGCTTTAGCGTTTGGACATAAGGCATCATTAGCGCCTAATTCATCATAATGCTGCAAGCATCTTTTTGTTATTATATACCGGATTGGATTTGAACTACCTTGTAAATTGATTGTTTTTTAGACTGAATCTAATTTCAGCGCTTGCGCTTGCCCTATAAAAACTGAGCTAATACCGCTTTTTAAAAATTTCTTAGGCGGGAGCCGCTGACTGTCCAATAAACTATTGGCTTTTAAAACATAAGCAAGGCATGAAAGATGGAGACACATTTAAGGTATTACATCAGTTACATAAAAAACAACATGCTATGGCCAATCATATTCTTCAATTGAAAATAAAGGGAAAGAAAGAGCAAGCACTTGAAAAATTAAAAGAACTTGATGATTTGTTAAGTACTCTTTTAGTAAAGTTAATAACAGCCATTTTTGAGCCTTAGCCTGCATTAAAATTCCACCTCAGCAAATATTAACTCCTATTGCAATCCATGCAAGGCTTCCTGTATGGTCTTGTAATTAAATTCAAACCCTCTCTCAAGCAACCTTTTTGGCTGTACTTGTTCAGAATCTGTTAATACAACAGAAGACTGGCCGATGAGTAATTTTAAAACCGACTTAGGCATTGGTAATCCCTGCCCCCATTTAACTAATCGCAATTCCTTTAACATTTCATAATTTCTACATGGCTTTGGAGCAGTGATGTTTATTGCACCATCGATAATATTTCTGTTATGCGCAATAAATTCGATAGCTCTCGCCACATCTTGAATATGAACAAAAGGAACAAATTGATTACCGGAACCAAACTTACCTATATAGAAAAAACCAGATAATCTTAAATAGTGCAAAAGGCCGCCTGTATTTGATAGAACATGTCCAATTCTTAAATGTGTCACGTTGCATTTCGCTTTTTCTGCTCTGCTTTCTATTTCTTTACAGACCTTTACCCGAAATTTCGTTCCAGACTCTCCACCAGGTATTGGCTTGCTTTCTTCTGTTAAAACAGCATCACCAGCATGCCCATAAAATCCGACTGCGGAAGCTTGAAGATATTTTAATGGTTTTTCTTGAGCCCTATCTATATTATGAATAATTGTGTCAATTACGCGAAATCTTGATGTTGCTATTTCTGATTTTACCGACAGGGTCCATCTTTTAGCCCCTGGATTTGCCCCACTTAGATTGAGTATAATTGTGTTTTTATCAATAAGATCGGACCAATCTTCATCAATGAGTCGGACTTTAACACCTTCGATATTTAATCGCGTATTCGAAGAACGACTTAAGCAATATACATCATATCCTTTTTTAATAAACTCTAAGCAAACTTCTCTTCCGATCATTCCAGAGCCGCCAGCTATAATGACTCTTCCATTTTTTACGGAATCTGTTTGCTCAATCTGAAAATATCCATAATAATGGAACAAAGTGCCAATGATAGGAAAAGATACTCTACCATCAAATTCCCAGCCTTTTTCGATTGGTTTTTCGGTCCACACTGATTTAGGAGATAAAAAAGAGGGTATGGGTATTTTAAATGAATCAAAGAAGGTTATTCCTTGCGATTCATACATTAATGACTTATCCGATTGAAATTTGATGTTGTAGATAAATTGAAAAACTTTATCCAGATACCCCCCAAAGCCTTCACTTAAATACATGCACCGATTAAACCTACAATATAATGAATGTGTGGTTTGATATGTTTTTTGTAGAGGCGTTTTATAGCCGAATATTCTTCTCCAAAGTTGAAAATCTTGAGACAAATTAAATACCTCAGCATAAAACGGTTGTTTCTGCATTTCTTTGGGAAACCCGGCAAAAAATCCGATTAACTTTGACAAAAAGGTCGGTTTTTCTATTGTCACCACACCAAAACCACTACCGCCGGTTTTTGAGGTTTTAAAATCTTTTATATGATTGTCCAATAAAGGAAAGTCAGGAAAAACCCTGGCAATTAAAGAAGTCGGTGCGTCATCGACAATAAATAATGGAGGAGCTTGCCAAAATCTTGCTTTTGTTGAGCCACCTAAACTGTAAGAAACAACGTATTCAAAAATGCGCCTTTGTAACATGGGAGTAAGGAGTGTGGTAGCTCGCAATACACGGTTTCTTAATGTTTTAAGTAATGGGTTTTTAACTTGTCCTGCCGTAGCAATGAAATCCGCCACATTTTGAACGGTTTTAGCTCGAGGTTTTCGTTCTTGTTCGTATTCAGAGAGGCCCTGTAAATAATCTACTCTGTTCAGTTTAGAGACAAGGCAGGCCGCATCTTCAATACACAACCCTGCTCCTTGAGCAATATTAGGTGCAGTAGCATGAGCCGAATCGCCCATTAATAAAATCCGGCGATCACGTGATGTCCAGGGAAATTTATCGAGGCCTTCTATTTTAGCAATATCAGTTCTTAATATTTTATAAGTTAAATTAATTAATTCTTCATAATCAACTGCGACTTCACCTGGATGGGCATGGTTATGTCCGTAAACTGCTGTAAATTCAGGTTGACTTTTTAGGAGTGGAGTCATCGCTAAAATTCGGTACTATTGAGTTGTGAAAAACAATAACTATCGAAGGAGATTAGCGATGACGGATTACAATATTACAGTTGGAAAGGAATTGCTTCCAGAACTTTTATCAAGCCAGGATGGGCTCGCAAAGCTTGTTGAAGGTGTATTGAATCAGGTATTGGAGGCACAGGTGTCAGAAAGTCTGGGAGCAGACAAGCATGAACGTTCAGGTGAACGTATAGGCTATCGTAACGGTTACCGTCCAAGACAACTATACACTCGTGTGGGACCAGTCACTCTTCAAGTGCCGCAGACACGTGATGGCTCTTTTTCTACCGATATTTTTAAGCGCTATCAACGCAGTGAGCAGGCTTTTGTATTGGCTCTGATGGAAATGGTTGTTAATGGCGTATCAACCAGAAAAGTTAATAACATTACTGAAGAACTTTGCGGTGCTAGTTTTTCAAAGTCAACCGTCAGTCAACTGTGTTCTGGTCTTGATGCAAGAGTCAGAGCCTTCAACGAGCGTCGGTTTGATGGTGACAACTACCCATTTATCATGGTTGATGCGATGTTTATCAAGTGTCGTGATGGTGACAGAGTCGTGTCTCGAGCAGCCTTGACCATCTCGGGTATCAGAAGTGATGGCTACCGTGAAATACTGGGCCTTCGCATTGGTGACACTGAGAGCTATGCTACATGGGATGAAGCGTTTAAATGGCTAAAATCTCGTGGGCTAAAAGGCGTGATGTATGTTGTGTCAGACCAGCATGCAGGGCTTGTGGAAGCGGCTAGAAAGCACTTTCAAGGTGCAACCTGGCAACGATGCCAAGTTCACTTGATGCGCAACATCCTCGGGCACTGCTCTGTCAGACACCGCAAAGATGTTGCTGAAAAGGCAAAGCTTGTTTTTCAGGCACCTGATATGGAAGAAGCCAGGCGTAGACGCGATGATTTTATTGATGCCTTTGAGAAAAAAGCACCAAAATCAGTTACCTGCCTTGAGGAGGCTTTTGACGATGCCATGGTAGTTATGGCGTTGCCGGAGAAATACAGGAAGCGACTTCGCACCACCAACATGCAAGAGCGAATTAACGAGGAAATCAGGCGCCGAGAACGAGTGATAAGGATATTTCCTAATGATGATTCTGCATGGCGGCTGATTGGCGCTTTATTAGCTGAACAAAACGAGCAGTGGCAATCAAGGCGTTATCTTAATATGGACGAATTTAATGACTGGCTGGCTGAGAATGAAGCCGGAAAGTCTAATGTTGTAGGGATGAATGCTTTGACTAAATAACGTACTAACTTGATAGGCTGAATTAATGGGAATTTACAGCACTTTTTGGACTTGACCATGGGCATAAATTGGTTTCCAAGATCGAACTAATTCTAAAAGAAATTCCTTGGTTTCCTCATCAACTAATTTGACCCCTTTGATCGGTGATAAATATTTATGATTATTTTGAGTTTTAACGGCGATAAACCAAAAGACTGTCGGTGGTTTTAATGGAACATACCCAAAGCGAATTTCATAATTTCCGAACTTCTTGGATTTGCACGTTCCCCAAGTTTCAAAAGATACAGACCACCACTTATACTTTGTGTCTATTGGAAGCTTGGTATTTGCACGAAAATAAGTATAACCAAGATCGGTCTCAAAGACTGGTGGTCGTTCTAATTCAGACATCTGACGTGGTCAAGCAAATTGCGACACACCAGTTAAGCAACCATTTTTAACAACCTCATTTCCTTTTCGAATTGATTTGGGCTTTTATAACCAATTGTTGAGTGAAGCCGAAAATCATTATAAAAAACGGTGATGTAATTTAATACATCCCGGTGTGCCTCAGAACGCGTCTGATAATGTTTCCATTGCACTCGTTCTTGCTTCAAGCTACCAAAAAAGCTCTCTGCAACCGCATTATCCCAACAATCACCTTTTCTGCTCATGCTGCCAGTACACTTCCAGTCGTTGAGTAATTTACGGTACTCATTGCTGGCATATTGAGAGCCTCTATCTGAATGCACAATTAAGCCAGGTTTTGGTTTACGTTGCCATAAAGCCATTTTCAGGGCATCACAAACTAAATCTGCCTTCATCCTTGAACTCATACTCCAGCCAACAACTTTCCTGGAGAACAAATCAATAACCACTGTCAGATATAACCAACCCTCTTGTGTTGACAGGTAAGTAATATCCGATACATAAGCTCGGTCTGGCGCACTGGGCGAAAAATCACGGCTCAGAACATTTTCAAAAACCGGTTTTTTATGTCTGCTATTGGTCGTTATCTTATATTTTTTTCTGTACCGAACCATAACGCCCGCTTCTTTCATCAGGCTCTGAGTTTTACGCCGACCAACCGGATATCCTAGAGCATTTAGCGCTTTTCTCATGCGTCTACTGCCAAATGTATAAGTACTTTTCTCCGCGATGTCTTTCACAAAATCAATCATCTCCTGATGTAATGGATCGCTCGGTTTACCGTGTCGATTTCGACGGTATCGATAATATCCTGAACGCAAAACGCCCAGTAATAGACACATCTTGTCTATTGGCCAGACCTTCTCATGTTGGGCGATAAACGAATATTTCACTTCGTTTCCTGAGCAAAGAAGGCCGCCGCCTTTTTTAAAATCTCCTTTTCCATCTTCAGCCGACGGTTTTCTTCTCGTAGCTGGCGAATCTCAAGCTGTTCAGCCGTTAATTTCCCGTTACCCCTGAATGCATTCCCTTGATCTGATTCATGTTCTTTTATCCACCGACTAAGCATATTGGGATGAATTGATAAACTGCGAGAGGCCTCAGCTCGACTGTAACCTTGATCTTTTACAAGGCTTATCGCATCAAGTTTAAATTCTTGTGAAAATTTTCTTCTAATTGTCATCTTTTTTACTCCAGTTAAGCTTATTATCTCTTAACTGCTGTGTCCGAATCCATTAAACCACGTCAATCAGGCAATTTCTGATTTTTGAACGAATGCCATCACAAGCAATGAGTAAATCACCTTTATTAGGACTTACGCATTGACAAGAATCTGTTAAAATGCGTGCTTTTTGCAGGCAGGGAATGCTCCCAAAAACCAAGCCCTCAACAGCCCATTGTAACGAAGTAATTTATACCTCATATCTGTTAAGTGATCCGCGCTATCCCAGTTGTACGCGTTTATCTGAGGTGATGGGGTCGATATCACACGACAGTGTAAATCGATTTCTAGGACGAGAACGATATGAACCAAAGGACTTATTTGATGAAGAATCGGATAAAATAGAGTTAGCAGGCGGGATACTTAGCGTGGATGATTCTGTATTAGATAAACCCTACATGAACCCTAAAAAAGCTGAGTTGATAGGTAATTTCTGGTCTGGAAAGCATAAACGGGTTGTGAAAGGCGTTAACCTGATTACGCTTTTTTATACAGATGTGGCTGGGATTTCAGTGCCCGTTAACTATCGTCTTTACGATAAATCTGAAGGCAAAACGAAGAATGACTACTTTATAGAAATGCTGCATGAGGTACTGGCCTGGGGGCTAAAACCGGCCTGGGTAACAGGTGATAGTTGGTATGCGAGCATTACTAACATGAAAACGTTACGGAAATTAAGTTTGCAATTTATGTTTGGGGTTGAAAGTAACCGTACCGTATCAATCGAGCGAGGCCAGTACACCCAAGTACAAAAATTAGAGGACTGGCAAGGCGATGAGCAAACGGCTTATTTGAAAGATTACGGCATGGTGAAAGTGTATAGACAGATGTACAAAAAATCATATCGCTATTACATCATCAGCGTTCCTGACCTCGATAATTTACCAAACATTAAAAAACAAGACTTTGAAAGAGTTCATGCTGCTCATTGGTCTATTGAGCGTTACCATCGTGCTTTGAAGCAAGTGTGTCATATCGAGCATTTTCAGGTGCGTGGTTCTAATCAAATTAAAAATCATATTTTCTGCGCCATAAAAGGCTTTGTTCAGCTTGAGTTTATGCGGGTTAAAAACTTGATTTCTCATTGGTATGAGGTTCAGCGTGACCTGTTTCTTGCCAATATTCGTGGATTTATTCAAGGCGGCACAGGTCTTTTTAAAGCTGTCAATGCGTAAGTCCTATTTATATAACTTCTTATCAACTCTAATTCCGATTTGATTATTGTATCGTTCGTATTCACAGATCTTCTGGGATGTGATTATTTCAACATCTTTTCTATTTTTTAAACCTGCTGAGAGCAGGTTGATTAAATCATAGCGCTCTAAACATTGAACAGGGAATCGATCACCAAAGTCTTCATTAGCTCTTGCCAATATTCTTCCCTTCGAATCTCGATAACTCGGAGATGGCATAAAATAAGCAAATTGCTTCATAAATCTTTGATAATTTGGTATGTTCCTCAATACCGACTGACTTGGCGGCCAAATACCTATCCCTCCAGCTATATTGTTTTCCTTACAACCCAAATACGGTCGTGACTCGAACAGGGTAACATGGTATTTAATCTTTTTATTTCCATGAATTAATAAGTTAGCAAGCGTTAATCCCGAGATACCACCACCTACGATCAGAGCATGGACTGATTTCACCACTGTATTTACCCTTCATTTAAAATGTCACAGTAGATATAGCACTTATTGAGGTATTTCTGGACAAACGAAAGTAACCTTAAATAATTGCTCATATTTTTTACTACTTATACATTAGTTTATATTTTAACTTATGTGATTCACAATGCGGTATAACCTGCAATAATTAATAAAAAATTCATGCTTATGAATCGCAGAATTTAAAAGCTTATCATCGCTGAATCCGGTAAAAAATGATGATAAGCGTTGATGTATAAAACAAATTTTAATTGTCCATCGGAAGTACGCTGAACAATCCAGTCTTCACCGACAAAACATTTTATTTTTTCCCTGTTTTTGGAATGTCTAACGCGTCCTTCCCAATAAACACAACCTACAGCCCGAACTCGTTCAGGCTCATTACACAAGGGAGTGATGAGCCAGCTTTTCTGAGGGATATGAATTTCATCAATAAGTTTTTGATGGATTTCATGGTTTTTTTGTAAGCTAATATCCTCACCGTGCAGAAGAAAAATGCGAGGTTCCGGGTATAAAAAAAACTCAGATTGTTGCTCAGCGTTGCCTTTTTTTACCATAACGAGGTTATGAAATTGATGACTGAGCTCAATAATCTCTTCTTGTCCAATAGGCATGCTCGACTCCTGTAGATTAGTTATTTTAATAACAAATGAAATTCTTGCGTATGATCCGTCGGCGAATAACCTTCGCGATAAGCAAAATGTTCACAAACATGAGAGACAATCAACAAGTGGCCATCTGATTGTTTTTCAAGTCTCCACGTATGCCTTAAATCGGCAATCAACTGCTGACTGTAAGCCGCTGGATATTGCCAGGTTTTGGCATACCAGACACCTTTGGTTTCAACAATCATTTGATCGTTTTCCATGTGACTATGAATGAACTCACAATCAAAAGATTGATCAAAAAAGATTTGCTTACCTATTTGATGATCAGCTAATCCAGCAATACCTTTAAAAAAGATATTGCTGCCCTGTAAACGTATTTCGAAATTTTCAATATCAATCAGATTAACAAATTCGGCAATGGGAGCTCGAGAAGCGTTTAGTTGATTAAATTTTTCTATTATCTGGAAGGCTTCTTGTTTGCTGATGGTTGCTTTTGACATAAAAGTCCTTGTGATGAAATTAATTATCTATTTTTAGATTAGATCATTAATGCTCAATATTGAAACATTCCTTAAAACGAAGCGCAGCTTATCCATGATATATAAACGGCAATAAAAATCATTAAACTCAACTTCTTTTTCGCTATCGACATTCAGGCTAATTACAATTAAGGCTTTATCGTTCATAGAGGTTTTCTTTCAGAGTCTGAATAAAATCAGTGTTCGAAAAGAGTTTGGTTCAAGGGGTATTCAATTGTCATCGAGTTTAACTTCAGATACATTAAAAATACTTCTTTTAAAACCATTACTTATGAAAAAAATTGCTATCTTATTCATCTGCCTTTTCCTGTTTTCAACCATTACGCATTCCTGTGATTTAGACAGGACTATACGCTTCGCTGGCAATGACTGGGATAGCAATAGTTTCAGTACTGAGGTGGCCCGCTATATTCTCGAAACAGGCTATGGCTGCAAAACGGAATCGATTCGAGGCACCTCCGTACCGCTGTTAAACGCACTGGTGCGTGGTGATGTTGATATCAATATGGAGTTATGGAAAGCCAATAATATTCAAATTTGGAACAAAATGCTCAAAACAGGTCGAGTATCAGAAACTAAGGGCGTTTCCATTGATAGAGCAACTCAAAATTTTTATATCCCACGTTTTATCGTCTATGGGGATCCAAAACAAAATATCAAACCATTAGCGCCCAAACTCCGGTCGGTTGTTGACATGAAAAAATACCATCAACTATTCTCAGACCCTGCCGACCCCAATAAAGGGCGATTTTATAACTGCAAAATAGGCTGGGATTGTGAGACGATGAATAGTAAGAAACTGGCAGCCTATGGCTTATTGGATTATTACAACAATTTCCGCACAGGTTCGGGAGAAGCGCTGCGATCAGAGATCATATCAGCCCTCCAACGCAGAAAGCCATTATTTTTCTATTATTGGAGACCAACCTATTTGATGGGCAAATATGGCAATCAAATGCTGGAGCTCAAAGAACCACCATACAATACTAAAGATTGGAATCGACTCGTCAACAGCAAAACCGGCAAAGGCTTGAAAGGTGTGGCATATCCCAGTTTAACCATTCATATTGCTGCTAACGTAAAATTTTTAGACAAAGCCCCCAATATCGCCAAATTTCTCAACCTTTTTTATATGAGTACAGAATTTGTTAATGAAGGCTTGGTCTATATGAATGACCACCAAGATCTAAGGGGTCGCAAAGCAGCGATTGCTTTTTTAAAGAATAACCCGGAAATTTGGCAAAGCTGGATTCCTGAGGCCAATGCCAAACGCGTGCATGAAGCGTTATCAGCCGATCATTCTCTCGACAAACAAAAAACGGCTTCATTTTTACTTAAATTATCAGGCATCTCAGCTATTATTATATTAACGGCTCTGGCCTATTTAATTGGCCAACGACGTTGGTCTAAGCATCGGCTTATTGTCTTTATTTTACCTATTATAACCTTGATTACTCTTGTTAGCTTATATATTTTATACTCCAGGCCATTGTTTTATAACGCAACGCCAGCTCATTCCTTTATTCCTTTTCGCAGTTTTATTGACGAGTTCGTTAATGAGCTCGTAATACATTATGCTGATTTTTTAAGACATTCAATCAGTTACCCGATTTTATATATCGTAGGCGTATTTGAGCGCTTCTTGGTCAACCAACTATCTTGGTTATTTTTAACCGCATTGTTTACCGCTCTTGCTTTCCATGCTTCTAGAAAAATAGGATTAACCTTATTTGTATTGATAGGCAATTTAATCATCTGGGGAATGCAGTTATGGGTACCTGGCGTACAGACGTTAATCTTAATTTTTATTGCCATCATACTGACTGCATCACTTGGCTTACCGCTAGGTATCCTCGCAGGTTTAAATCAGACAATATATCGAACGCTTTCTCCTATACTTGATGTCATGCAAACCATGCCTTCATTTGTCTATTTAATTCCAGTGGTCATGCTGTTTGGTTTGGGTACCTTTTCTGGCGTCGTTGCCACGGCAATGTATGCCATGCCACCATTAATTCGCCTGACCGCATTGGGTATTCGCCAAGTGGATAGGGAAACCTTAGAAGCAGCCAAGGCATTTGGTACCCACCGTAAACAAATCCTGACCAAAGTCCAATTACCTCTTGCCTTGCCCAGTATCATGGTTGGTATCAACCAGGCGATTATGATGGCCTTGGCGATGGTTGTGATTGCTTCTATGATTGGTGTAAAAGGCTTGGGTCAGCAAGTGTTATTTGGTTTACAACAACAGGATATGGGGGTGGGATTTACCGCCGGTTTAGCGATTGTGTTCTTATCGATTATGCTGGATCGAATAAGTCAGGCATACGGTCATCGATTACAAGTCCATTATCATATGCAAGGATCTGAATGAATGAGTGATATTGTCATCCAAGACTTATGCAAAATATACGGTCAAGTTTCCAAGGAGGCAGTAGCCTTATTAAGGCGAGGAGCCAGCAGCGATGATATCAAAGCCAAAACCGGTGAGATGGTGAGTTTAAATCATGTGAACTTAACCATCCATCAGGGTGATTGTCATGTGATCATGGGATTATCAGGTTCTGGTAAATCGACTTTTTTGCGCCACTTGAATGGGTTACTGAAACCGACCCTAGGCCATATTTATATTGATAATGAGGATATCACCCAATATAACGAGAAAAAAACCAACCGCTTTCGCCAACAAAAAGCCAGTATGGTGTTTCAACACTATGGTTTATTGCCGCATTTTAACGTGTTTGAAAATGTAGCCTACGGGTTAATGGTGCAGTCAAAATGGCGCCGGTCTGCTTCAATTGAAAACAAAGTTGCCCATTGGATTGATCAAGTCGGATTATCCGGCTTTGAAAAAGCCTATCCGTCCGAACTGTCAGGCGGGATGCAGCAACGGGTTGGCTTGGCCAGGGCTTTAGCTACAGAGGCAGATATTTTGCTTATGGATGAGGCTTTCAGCGGCTTAGATCCATTGATACGTCATGAAATGCAGACATTATTATTAAATCTAGAATCGCAAATGAAACGCACCATTATTTTTGTTACTCATGATTTGGATGAGGCACTCAGACTGGGGGATCGGGTGACGATTTTATATCAGGGCACTATTGCTCAAACTGACACGCCAGTGAATATTGTACGAAATCCGTCTAATGAGTATGTCAAACGCTTTGTCGAACATGTCAATCGCAGCCAGTTTATGACAGCGGGTACCGCCAAACTGTCGTGCTTAAATTTTCCCCCCGATATCTCAATTGAACAGGCAATTTCCCAGATGAAACAACAAGGGGTGGGGGAGTGTTACGTTGTTGAACACACTAATATTAGTGTGGTTGGTTTGGCTCAATTAATCGGCTCGGATAAACAAGGTACTATCCAAGCTCATCTAAAACCTGCATTAACGGTTACTGAAGATAAAACACTAGAAGAAGTATTACCCTTAAGCTTACAATCGGATTTGCCATTAGCGGTCATTGATAAGCAAGGCCATATTCAGGGAAAGCTATCCAGAAAAGCCATCCTCGCCGCGCTAACCTCCTGAGCCAAGCAGATAAACCATCTTTAATCCACCGTAAATCTTTCGCTACAAATACTAGCAGGCTGTCTTCATGATAAAAAATCTTTGTAAAGGGATTATTTTGGCATACTGATTTATAGATTAAAATGAGGATTTTTATACCATAATTGCTATTATGGACTGATATTTGAGAAAATTTTAGTCTGGCGTCTATCGAATACAATGGATACATGTTTTATAAAGAGGCGCTTCGAGATGTTCTGCCTGCGGATGGTAACCTTAAACTATTTGCACACTGGAGTTTGGCGAAATAACGATAGTGCGATAAATCGTATGAATTGGGAGCTATGCACAAAGAATAGTGGGAGGTATGGGGAAGCTCCCTAGTTTACTTGATCATCTTTGTTATATCACCATTATTTTTTGTATGGTTTTGTTTCAATTTTATCAATATCATCCTGAATGTTCTCAATATTTTCTTTTGATGTGGTTTTAAATTTAAAAAACAAGTTGCTGCTAGGAGTATTCGAGCTTATGCTTTTTATCTTAACGGGAAGAGCAATAATCGCATTTAAAATTGCTCTTCCAATTTTTTCACGCCAGCTCATTTCTAATGCGTTATTATCCATTAAATGAATTTTGATGATCGTTTTCATTTGATTTTTACATTCTGACCTGAGACTTTCCTGATTTTTTCCTCTGTAACTTAAAAAGTCCTCTTTGCAACTTTGTTTGGTTGTACTGATTTGGCTTTGCATTAAAGCTTCAACATGACGTAAGTGCGTGATACGATCATCATTGGGATTCTTAAGGCTAATTCTAGTTATTTCACCGTTAATTTTTCCTTGAATGCCATTTAAAGCTAAAAAGAATGGATCCTGCTCTACTTTATCATGTATTTCTTGTTTTCTTTGTTCTTCTCTTATCCTAATTGTCTCTTCTTCCCTTTGTTTCTCTTCTTCTTTTCGTTGCTGTTTTAAGTTCTTTGCTTCCTTTACCGCTTTAGGAAAATCAGCTTTAAACATTTCTGTAGATAAGGTGGATTTGCCTTGAGCTTTTGTTGATGCTTCAATTAGCTTATAGGGTAAATTTCCAGGAAATGGTAAGTCTTTGTATGATTGAACACCAAAAAATTGGCATGCCTCTTGTAAAAAACTTTGGGCGTCAAGATAAAATTTATCACCGCCTTTTATTTGTGCAGGCTCTGTAGCAAGGGTTATAGTTATTCGTCTAAAATCCGACCACTTCTCCATTAAATCTAATAAATTCTCTGGCTTAGGCACCCTCAGAGAAAAGATATCTTCCCACTTTTTTTTGGTTTCCATCCAGTGTCTTAATACTTTGTCAGTCATTTTATTTACCTTAAACATCTGTATATATAAATTATACAGTCTGATTATTAATTAAATATTACGTAGAGATAGTTATTACAGGCAGCGGGCAGGAGAATGTCCTCTGATGACGACTTTTAAAAGCAAGCACTGGTGCAGATAACATCGAAGAGGTGGAAAATATCTCGCAATGTGCCTTGAAGAAATAAGACTGGCAACAATTTAACGCGTAGGTGTGGGTAAAAAGAAAAGTGTTTTTTTTATCTTTATTATTCAATCGTTTAAGGAATGAAGGAAGTTTTAATTATTATCTAAGATCGAAACATGCCATTTATAGGGTTGTTGAACGGACGAGGGCTTTAAAGAGGTTGCGGAAGCATTTTTTATAGATTAAAAACTCGGGATGAAACTGCACTCCTAAAAAAAATTGTTTTCTTGGATCTTCTATGCATTGCACGATTTTATTTTTTTCGGAAGCGGTAATCACAAGATCACGACCAAGTTGACTGATAGATTGTTTATGAAGACTATTCACCTTTATCTCAGGTTTTTGTATTAGTAAAAATAATTTACTTCCTTGTTTAATATAAATCTTTTTTCTAAAGAAGATATAGCCTATTAAATTTGAAGGGTATTGTGCCTTTTCATACGCTTTAGTGATATCTAAATGCAACTTGCCAGAACGAAATATATTCATAAGCTGACACCCCCGACAGAGACCAAACACGGGGATGTTTTTTTTCTCGGCAAAGGTTAAATGAGCAAGCTCTAATTCATCTCGTTCGGGTTCATACGGGTAGCCCGTCTTTTTTGTTTCCTCATATAGCTCGGGGTTTATATCCACCCCGCCACATAACACCAAGCCATCATAATCAAAAAAATTTGAATTTTTTTTAGCGGTGATGCATTTAGGCTTTCCACCAGCTAGCCAGATGGCAAATTTTACAAAAAAAATCACTGTTCTTGATTGTTTAACAGAGTGAGTAATGGCAATAACAGGTCGATTGTTCATAAATCTTGTAGATAATTTGAAGTGGTATTAATCCATTGATTTTTATTAAAAAAAAGGGATTGCCGCTCCAAAGCCAAATATTCTTTCACCATTTCCTCTTGCATTAATTCATTCGCTGCCAGTTTTTCGATATACAACCACCGTCTCCATTCAGTTGTAAAATTCCAATCAGGCAGGTTTAAATTCGAATTAGCTAGACGATAATGAAACGTGGGACGTGCATGAATCAATCTTGAGCCTACTTTTTCTTTCACAGTTTGTTCATCAATATACATAAATAACGGCAACATATCCAACGCGCGGTTACGCGTGCGATTGTAGCGGATATAATCACGCATTAAGGTATCCATTGAAGGCTGATAGTCGGATTGCAAAATCTTTTTTTTGTAAGCCCGCGGATACTCATTAATAAAGGGGGATACGGCTCGGCTAAAATCAACATCAATTTCGTTTCTTAGCCAATCACTAAGCAACACATATGCACGCAAAAAACTTAAAATGCAGGCAGCGGATAAAGAAGGGATATCAGGATTAACATGTACCCCAAACGCAGCAATTTTTGAGGTATGTGTCCCCTTTGCCCCATGTTCACGTAAATCATCTACAATCGGATCCAATGATTGAATGGATTGAATGGTCACGGGCGGAGTTATGATTTCTAAAGGAATAATTTCATCAAAGGCCGAGGAAATAAATTGTTCAATATACCCTTTTATATCCATTTTATTTTCTTTGCGATTTTTTTCTGATTCAGCCGCCAGTTGCTTTAAAAGATGCGCATCCAGTTCTACTTTAAATTGCCCAAGACATGAATCGTTTAATATGTATTCATTTTGATTGAGACGCTTAATATTTCCCGAGAAAAGATTTTTCAAAAGTTGAATGGATTCGTCAATAGAAATACCCACAAATTCAATTTCAAATCCCACAAGACGCTCATTTCCCTCATGGTTTTTTAGATAGGGTGGAAATAAATCCTTAGAAGATGTCTCATATTGAGTATTCATCCACGCTCAGGAAACTGGAAAAAAGAGTTATTTTTAAACAATAAATTAATATAGGCTATAAAACAAGAAGATCCCATTGCTGAGAGACTATTTTTACTATTACTGTTTACTGGAATGAGAAAAAATGGAAGCAGCATCTTTTTAGGTGGGCTTCCAGTGCATCGCAAACTTTTTATTCACAAGATAAGCGTAACATACTCTGTAATTTAACCCGACTTTTGCCATAACTTAAAAAATCAATGGCAAATAGCAGATATCACATAGGAACTTAAACTGGTAAATTGGATTTGAGAATTTGCATTTATAACGATTTGCATGGTTTGCAGCTGCTTGACGGAAATATTCATACTATTGCCTGTATTTAACGTTGTTCCGTTAACCTCGCCTCGTCCTCGTAATTGCTTAATATAGAATGTGTTATCAGCATAACTATCTACATGCATTTCACACCACATTTGAATATTTTTACTGGTAGAGTTAGTCATGATAACCGGCTTATTAGGTAAAAACTCATACTTTATAGCTGATGGTTGAGCTTCCAAGGCAGCCGCAGTAACATCTCCTGTCAACAAAAAAAGAAGAAAAAATGCAATTGATCTGAACATGGGTTGATATCCTATATTATTAAATTCCGTTTCATACAATGAAATAAATAAATTGAAATTTCAATATAGGCGAATGATCGCCAATCCAGAAGCTCATTTTATAAATGGATTAAGTAGATTCATATCAAGAAGAGTTAATGAAAATAACGTGCACCTTATTTGGTGTACAAATTTTAATCCCCACTAAAAAGAGAGCTTTAGATAAAAGAGGAACGCTTTATTTGACATGCCTACAGCAAATAGACTTGTAAAATATATTGCGGCCTTGGGGTTACTCAAATCAATCATAACGCCCTTAATAAAAGCTTTCATAATGGTGGTTGAGCGATTTATCGGTTGAGGGTGATCTGAAATTATTTTTTTTTGAGTGAGTATGGTTTTTATTCCCAAATAAATTAAATAAGCCCCACCTAATAATTTCAATATTTCGTAAACAAAGCTGCCTGAATGAAGGATGACAGTGACGTGGTCAAGCAAATTGCGACACACCAGTTAAGCAACCATTTTTAACAACCTCATTTCCTTTTCGAATTGATTTGGGCTTTTATAACCAATTGTTGAGTGAAGCCGAAAATCATTATAAAAAACGGTGATGTAATTTAATACATCCCGGTGTGCCTCAGAACGCGTCTGATAATGTTTCCATTGCACTCGTTCTTGCTTCAAGCTACCAAAAAAGCTCTCTGCAACCGCATTATCCCAACAATCACCTTTTCTGCTCATGCTGCCAGTACACTTCCAGTCGTTGAGTAATTTACGGTACTCATTGCTGGCATATTGAGAGCCTCTATCTGAATGCACAATTAAGCCAGGTTTTGGTTTACGTTGCCATAAAGCCATTTTCAGGGCATCACAAACTAAATCTGCCTTCATCCTTGAACTCATACTCCAGCCAACAACTTTCCTGGAGAACAAATCAATAACCACTGTCAGATATAACCAACCCTCTTGTGTTGACAGGTAAGTAATATCCGATACATAAGCTCGGTCTGGCGCACTGGGCGAAAAATCACGGCTCAGAACATTTTCAAAAACCGGTTTTTTATGTCTGCTATTGGTCGTTATCTTATATTTTTTTCTGTACCGAACCATAACGCCCGCTTCTTTCATCAGGCTCTGAGTTTTACGCCGACCAACCGGATATCCTAGAGCATTTAGCGCTTTTCTCATGCGTCTACTGCCAAATGTATAAGTACTTTTCTCCGCGATGTCTTTCACAAAATCAATCATCTCCTGATGTAATGGATCGCTCGGTTTACCGTGTCGATTTCGACGGTATCGATAATATCCTGAACGCAAAACGCCCAGTAATAGACACATCTTGTCTATTGGCCAGACCTTCTCATGTTGGGCGATAAACGAATATTTCACTTCGTTTCCTGAGCAAAGAAGGCCGCCGCCTTTTTTAAAATCTCCTTTTCCATCTTCAGCCGACGGTTTTCTTCTCGTAGCTGGCGAATCTCAAGCTGTTCAGCCGTTAATTTCCCGTTACCCCTGAATGCATTCCCTTGATCTGATTCATGTTCTTTTATCCACCGACTAAGCATATTGGGATGAATTGATAAACTGCGAGAGGCCTCAGCTCGACTGTAACCTTGATCTTTTACAAGGCTTATCGCATCAAGTTTAAATTCTTGTGAAAATTTTCTTCTAATTGTCATCTTTTTTACTCCAGTTAAGCTTATTATCTCTTAACTGCTGTGTCCGAATCCATTAAACCACGTCACAGTCAAGCCGAGTAAGCTTAAGAAACACCATATGGTAGTTCCAAAAGCAATGCCCATAGATGTTGCAATACCGGCCATACGCGAATGGGAAGCAGAGGATGATACAGTTGCAAATAAATTTGGTCCGGGCACGATAACAATGATGGCCCAACTTACAATTATTAAAATGAAACTTGAAAAATATATAGTCATAACTACCTTACCTAATCAGCTTTCTCAATATAGTCGATAATAAAATCAGTAAATTGACTGGTACGTTTTGCTTTGGTTTCATCGCTAGTCAAGTCTACAGTAATCATCCCCCTGGCAAAGGTTGCATTGATGGCTTCTTCAATAAGATTTGCCTCTTTATGCATTTCGAATGAATGCCGTAACATCATTGCAGCAGACAGTATCTGAGCACATGGATTGGCAATGCCTTTACCGGCAATTTCTGGCGCTGACCCACCGGATGGCTCATAAAGCCCCAATCCATCTGCATTCATGCTGGCAGAAGGGATTAGGCCTATGGATCCTGGTAATGCGGCTGCTAAATCTGAAATAATATCCCCAAACATATTTTCTGTGACAATCACATCGAATTGCCGGGGGTTAAGTATCATTTGCATTGCACAATTATCAACAAGCATGTGAGTTAATTCCACCTCTGGATAGTAACAGGCCACTTCATTCACTACTTCACGCCATAACTTAGAGGTTGCTAATACGTTAGCTTTGTCTACTGAACAAATTTTTTTATTTCGATTCATAGCTGCCTGAAAAGCCGAATGGGCGATTGTCTTCACTTGCGTTTCATCATAAATGCAACTATCTGAAGCTGTTCGAATATTATTTTTCTTCTGTTGTTGGTGCTCACCAAAATAGATGCCTCCCGTTAACTCTCGAAAAATGATAAAATTGATTCCATTCTTTATTTTATTTTTTTGCAGTGGACTACATTCCGCTAATTCAGGAAATACTGAGATTGGACGAATATTAATAGACAAATTAAAGTGTTTTCTTAATTTCAATATGCTATTCACTTCACAATGTTGCCATTTGTCTAGATGCTGTTGGTTAATTGGGCCTCCCACTGAGCCAAACAATATGGCATCAGCTGACTGGCAAATATCCAGTGTTTCCTCCGGTAAGTGAGATTGGTAAAGGTCAAAGGCCTGTCCGCCTATTTTGCCTTCAAAATAGTCAAACTGGTGTTCAAATTTGTCAGCTACACAATTTAAAACCCTTAAAGCTTGTTGCATGACCTCGGGACCAATGCCATCACCCGGCAAGACTGCAATTCTTTTTGTCATCTGGTTACCTCCAACAAATAATCAAGTTCATCGTGACCTTTTAAAAAACATTCTTTATGAAAAGAGTCAAATTCAAAATGATAGCTATCTTCATTCAATATCGTGATAGCTTGATGGTCTAAATCAACCGTTAGGATAGGCGCATTTTTTTTCACGTTTTTTATCATAGACTCAATCATTGAAGACTCTAGGCTAATTAGTAGCAGTCCGTTTTTTGCAGCATTGTTATAAAAGATATCTGAATAAGATTTTGCTATCACAACGCGAATGCCTGCTTGCATTAATGCCCATACAGCATGTTCTCTTGAGGAGCCACAGCCAAAATTTGTTTTTGTTACTAGAATTTCAGCATTTTTATAGCTAGGATTATTCCAAATGAAATCAGGATCCTGTTCACAAAGTCTTTGGAACAAATGATTACCATAGCCATTTTTATCAATTTTTGTTAAAAACTGTGCTGGTATAATCATATCAGTGTCAACATTATCCATATCAAGCGGGATGGCTTGACTAACGATGTTTGTAAATGGCTGCATTTTTATATCTCCTCAGCTGAACAAAAAGAGCCTTTGATGGCGCTGGCTGCGACAGTGGCAGGTGATGCCAGATGGGTAATGCTGCCAGTTCCTTGTCTTCCAATAAAATTGCGATTTGAAGAACTGATACAACGTGCGCCCGGAGGAATTTTATCTTCGTTCATTGCCAGACATAATGAGCATCCAGGCATACGAAATTCAGCGCCAGCATCTGTAAAAATTTTGTCTAGATTTTCTTTGATAGCTTGGTGATAGACCTGCTCAGAGCCAGGCACGACATACATGCTCACATGTTTTGATATTTTCTTCCCTTTAAGAATCTTTGCAGCCAATCGTAAATCTTCAATCCGCCCATTGGTGCAACTGCCAATAAAAGCCCAATCGATTGATATATTGCGAAGATAGTTGCCAGGATTTAATTTGGTATAGGCATAAGCTTGCTCGGTACCAGATAATTTGGGGATACACTCATCAATGCTAACGGCTTGTTCCGGATTAATTCCCCAGGTAACCATCGGTCTTAATTTATTGATATCAATGTTAATTTGTTTGTCGTATTGGCAACCTGGATCACTTTTTAGTTCTTTCCAAAATTTTAGGCCTGACTGCCAGTTTTGACCTTTAGGACTATAACGACGACCTTTTAAATATTGGAATGTGACTTCATCAGGGGCAATTAACCCCGCTCGAGCACCACATTCGATGGACATATTACACAATGTCATCCTGGCTTCCATTGACATAGAATTAATCACTTCCCCTTTATACTCGATGATATGTCCTTTAGCCCCAGCAACACCAATAGTGGCTATTAATTTCAATATAATATCTTTAGCTGTAACGGATTTATCCGGCTGTCCTTGGAACGTGATCAACATTGTTTTTGGTTTGTTTTGCAAAATGGCACCGGTTGCTAATACATGGGCTACTTCAGAGGTACCAATACCAAATGCTAATGCGCCAAATGCCCCATGGGTTGATGTATGTGAATCACCACAAACAATGGTTTCTCCCGGCAAGGTAAAACCCAATTCAGGGCCAATCACATGGACAATGCCTTGATGATTGCTATCAAAATCAAAGAGCTTGATACCAAATTCTTTGACATTCTTTCTTAAAGTCTCAACTTGAATCCTGGCATTTAGGTCATTGATAATTTGTCGATTGTTGGATGTCGGAATACTATGATCAATCGTTGCAATGATGCGTTCAGGATAACGGACATTAAGGCCGCGCTTTCGTAACTCATCAAATGCCTGTGCTGAAGTCACTTCATGAATTAGCATTTTATCAATTGCAAAGACGCAAGGGTGAGATTTTTTTTGCATAATCACATGATTGTCCCATATTTTTTCAATAATATTCTTAGCCATATCTTACTTCCTCAAAAACTTGATAATTTGCTTCAACATAGGCTTGATTAACTGCATCTATATAGGCTTTAAGCGCTGATATATGAATATCGGAATCAATGGCTTTACCAATGAAATTATCCTGGCCTGCAATCGACACGATGACCGTGGACATACATTTTGCATTGACATCGTTCCCTGCGCAGGAGTTTGACCGATAATCTGTTATTTCTATCAGTGGAAAATAGGCCTTTACCGCCTTATCCAATGCTGCTAAGGCAGAGTTCTCACTGATATTTTTAATGACAATACCGTTTTTAGAAAAAAACGTTCCATGTATTTTCAACGTCATATGGCCTGACTCATTTTTTGAATACTCAATTCCTTCAAGCTTGATAGGGGATTTGATGAATTTATATCCTTTAATTACCTCTTCATCGGTAATGCCTTTTCGCCTGTTTGGATACTTATCCTTTATACCTTGCGCAATAGACACTTTCTCATTGGTTTCGCAGCGATAGCCGTTTTTCTCAATAATGTGTTTTGCATGATTACCGCCACTTAAAGGTCCAAAGATGAAGCTTACTTCCTGGCCTATTTGCTTAGGATCAAATGGTTGATAGGCGAGTGGGTTTTTTAAAATAGCATTTGTATGCCCACCGGAACTATGTCGGGCCGCATTTTGGCCGGTAATTGGCCAGTGAGGCTGCCTGCTTAACATTTTTTGTGCAATAAAATCTGAAATTTCACTTAATTTTTGCAAGTTAATGTCCGTGTAAAATTCATGATCTGAATGCATGTCACGACCAAATTGGTCAATGAGCATGATGCATTGCTCCAATGCAGCATTACCCGCTCGCTCACCAACACCGTTCATACATCCTTCAATTTGCCTGGCCGGCCCATGTACAATCGCATTGATGCTATTATCTAAGGACAAACCAAAATCATTATGACAATGAGCTGACCAAGTCACTTCTTGTTGTGGGAATTCTTTTTTTATAATGTCAGCATGTTTATTCATGTTCCAAACAAAATAATCTTTCTGCCAACGTGAAGCACCGCCAATTGTATCTGGGCAGTTAATAACCGTAGCACCAGCACTTACCGCTGCTCTTATCGCATCGGTGGTAAAGTCGAAATTGCCTTGCATTCGAGAATAGCCCTCGGCGCTAAACTCCACTTCAAATCCGTTCGATGTTGCCAAGCTTATATAACGATAAATATTTTCTATTATCTGCAAACAATTTGAATTTGATTTGCCCAAAGATGCCCGCATTAAGTTGGGGTCGACAGGCACATAGGTGTGCAGTCTCGCTTTATTTAGGACTAAACTTGGCTCTAGTGCCTTCATCGTACGAATGATTTGCTCTTCCCGAAGTTGGCATAATGCAGCAATGGTCATGTTTGATTTTCTTTGTGCCATATGTTTTGCAATACTTTGTACGATCTCAAAGTCATATTGACTGGCTGCAGGAAAACCGGCTTCTAATACATCAATACCAAGTGCATCCGCATATTCTGTGTATTTGATGTTATCTTCAAAGGACATACCCGCACCGGGAGATTGTTGCCCATCTCTCAATGTTGTATCAAAAATGTATATTCGTTCTTTCTTTTTCATGCTACCACCTCTTTTTGAGGACTGATAAAAGTTAAGGCAGCATCAAATTCCTTTCTTTCGCCATGAACTATTTGATTGTAAATTCGTTTAATTTTCTCTGTAATGGGTCCAATTTTCCCGTCCGCAATGTACCGGTCATCTAAAGATCGGATTGCCGTAACTTCAACTGCGGTTCCACAAAAAAATGCTTCATCTGCTGTGTAAATTTCATCAATTTTGAAACGTCGTTCCTTGATAGAAAAGCCATTCTGATTGGCAATGTCTATAATCGTGTCTCGTGTAATCCCTTTTAAAATAGTCCCTGTTGGGGTTGTGATTATTTTTCTGTCTTTTACAATAAATATATTTTCAGCACTTCCTTCTGCCACATACCCCTCCACATCTAAAAGCAGAGCTTCATGATATTGAGTATTTTTTATGGCTAAGCCGGCTAAAATGCTGTTAATGTAATGACCACTAATTTTGGCATCAGCGATGGTTGATTTAGGGTGTATCCGAATAAAAGGACTGGTGGCAATATCAACGGCCTGTACAGGCAAATAATCCCCCCAAGGCCAGCAGGCAATGATGATATCCACGGGTAAATCAGACGTAGGGGTGACTTTCATACTTCCATAACCATAATATGCTAACGGACGAATATAGGCCTCATCACAATGGTTTTTTTGTAGTGTAGTGATGACAGCTTGGCATATTTCTTCGATACTATATGGAATTTTCATACCAAGTTGTTTTGCAGAATAAAAAAAACGTTCGATATGTTCTCGCAATTTAAAAACAGCTGATCCGGTTGATGTTTGGTAGCAACGTATGCCTTCAAATACCGCGGAACCATAATGGAGCCCATGGGTTAGAACATGCGTTTGAGCGTTTTGCCACGGAATAAAAGTACCATTTTTCCAAATAAAGCCTGATGTGTTCATATTATTTCCATAAAAGTCATGTTAAATCTTCTATGGTTAATATAATATCAAAAAGTGATTGGAATATGATTGCTAATATTTCATGAAATGGACTTGAATTGGCATAAAGTATCTCTAAAATATATTATATGTGGTATATTATTTTAATGAAGGTTTTTATATTGGTATATTTTGGTGAGCATGATGGATCGAATCGATAAACATATATTAGAATTGCTACAACAAAATAGTAAAATTAGTAACCAAGAGCTAGCAGATATGGTTTCGCTCTCTCCTTCGCCGTGTTTAAGACGAGTGAAACAATTAGAAGACAATGGTTATATTGACAGGTATGTTGCTTTGCTCAATCCCAAAAAACTTGGGCTTGAGTTAACCATCATGGTTTCCGTTGGACTAAGCAGCCATGATCATAAGATTATGACCAGTTTTGAAGGAATTATTAAAACCTTCCCGGAAGTTGTTCAATGCCATTTAATTGCTGGTCAAGCACAAGACTATATGCTTAAGGTAGTTGTTTCAAGCTTAAATGACTATCAAGAATTTTTACTTAACAAACTGACGCAGATTGAAGGCGTAAGAAATATCCACTCAAGCTTTGTCTTGAGAAGCATCGTAGACCAATCTTCGTTACCCTTGAATCAATTTAAATAAGTATGCTTGATAAAAAAGAAGTTTGTTAAAACTATTTTTGGCAACAAGAATCAAAAACTTGTCAAAGACAAGCAGAGGACCAATAGTCCATTGGTTCTAGATTTAAAAACCATATAAAACAAGTGGTTGCGTTGTTAAGAGGAAAATGTGTGGGAGTTTTTCGTGAGTTAATCCCCACAAAATCCCCACAATGGATTTCAGGGATTTAGAGATGAAATTTGCAACCTACTGATTTTAAAGGCTTAAATTGGTGGGCCCACTAGGACTCGAACCTAGGACCAACGGATTATGAGCCCTCATCCTATAAAGTAACCCGTTGATTTTAAAGTAATAATTTGTCACGGGATACCACTACAAATGTCGTACAATGTACAACAGTGTCTTACTCAAACACGCAAATCTCACGCACGAGTAATTTTGACATTCTATCCATTCTTAGCAGAGGAAGTCACTCTATTTTTATGAAAATGACTATTTGTAGCGTTTTTTTATGCTATAATAAAAATGACTATTTGTGCCGCTATAGTGAATATACTATGAACAGAAAAAAACATTACAACACGGGTTATCGTGATAAGTTAAGAAAAAAAATTAATCACATCACGAGTCATGTATTTTCAAGGGATGACTTGACCCAAGATCATTCCAATCGCGAGCAATTAAGATTAAACCGTGCGCTGCGTGCTTTTATAGATGAGGGTATCATCATTAAAGTGGCACATGGTTTATTTGCCAAGGCCGAACCTATTTCACTTCCTGGAAGAGAATCACAAGCAATGCTTACTGATTCTTTTGAGGCGGTTGCTACGGAAGCACTGGATAAATTAGGTGTTAAATGGGAGTTAGGCAGTGCCATCCGTGATTATAATGAAGGCAAGACTACTCAAGTTCCTGCTGTCTTTAGTGTTCGATTAAAAAGCCGATACCGCGGTTCAATTCATGCTGAAGGCCGAAAGCTGGTCTTTGAGGGTGGTATCAATGCCAGGTGAATTAAATGAACATCAAATTCGTCAAACTGCCATAATATTAGGTCTGTCTCCCGATTTTATTCGTAAAGATTATTTTGTGACCAAAGCAATTGGTTTGCTGTCTGATATATCCAATGATTATTTTGAGCTGGTATTTCAGGGAGGAACAAGCCTTTCTAAAGGTTATGGGGTGATTAGCAGACTATCGGAGGATGTAGATTTCCGCGTAATTTCAAAACCATCCTGTCTGAACTTGGGTCAAAGTGCAAAAAGGCGCGAGCTTAGACTGTTTCGGCATTCTTTAGTTGAGTTATTAGTTAATGCTGGCTTTGACGTCCAAGCTCAGGATGTGAAAGTGTTTTATGAAGGCCGATATATGAGCATTCGCGCTTCATTTTATGGTGCTCAAGGTATTGTCTATTTGAAGCCGCATATTGCCATTGACTGTTTTCTTGGCGAGCTTGAATTAAAACCAGAAATTAAAAACATTTCATCAATGATTAAAGTGACGCTTGGGGATGCAGAATGTGATCACCGCTATTTTCCAGTTCCTTGTGTGGCATTGAACGAAACGGCTGCAGAAAAATGGGTGGCATTGTCACGCCGAATCGTAGATGCTAATCGAACTCCGCGAGATTCAGATAAACACTTGATCCGTCATTTGTATGATCTTTATCAATTACATCAGCAAAATTGTCTTTCGGATGATTATTATCTTGTCCTTGAACGTGTGCTTGAAAAAGAGCAGGAAATGTTTGGTACGGGGGATTTTGATGGCATGCGCACAAAAGTGACATCAGCACTGTATCATCTTCGTGCTGATAAAAAGTGGGAAGAGCATTGGCAATTTTTCCTTGAGCAAATGGTTTATCAATCAGAAAAACCTAGTTTTGAGCAGGCTATTATTGCTGTAGAAGAATTAAATTGTAGATAGAAATAGGAAGCCACAAATAGCAACTTCAATTGATAACCGATTATAAGCAAACGCACCATAATCAAAATATAGTTTATCTTCAATTATTACATAGCAGCATCAAAGCCATAATCAGCAATTTTTATCTTCATCAAGCCATTTTTGGGTTTGTTTTTTCCATTCCGCATAGCACTCATTGCCGCAAAAATACCGGACCTAATCTTCCCCTTCAAACGAATTAGCGGCTGATTTTGGAACCAGTTTAAGGCAGGTATAACAGCTTTCTGTTTCGCAGTTTTCCTGAAGATTAAATTTTTCAAACGAAGTTAATAAGGGCAAGGCTTTTCTATCTTCTTCGGCATGTGCTTTGAGTGGTTCTGTATGGTGTCCTAAAGCCAATGCACCAATAATGGTATGTTCTTTAGGGATTTCTATTTGATCTTTGGAAGAAGCCTCATCCAAGGTAACCCAGCAGCAACCAATATCAAGGGCGACCGCCGCCAGCCACATATTCTGCATGGCAGCTGCACCGCTGTATAACTGCTGATTATGCTTCTTTAACCACTTATCAATATCAACGCCTGTATCAACAGTCACGATAATCAACAGTTGGGCTTGAGAGAGAAATGAAGCATGCTGTGCTTTCTTAGATAATGTTTTCAGGGTGTCTTTGTTGCGAATCAGCGTAAAATGCCAGGGTTGTGAATTTAAAGGGCTGGGTGCGTATTGACCAGCTTGCAGTATTTTTTCAATGGTTTCCTCATTCAGAGGTTTATCAGAAAATTGACGTACCGCCCGTCTTCGTTTTATTGCTTCAAACAGTTCCATAAATAAGTATCCTGTGTTTTCTATATTAACTAAGTAACACAACGCTCATCACTCAGAAAAAGTGCAGAAAAACCGTTACCGGGGTAGTTTGCGCGTTGTTGATTTTCGCCAGCCAGTGCAAGATATTTTTTCTGGGATAGTAATTCCTCGAGTACCACGCGCATCTCTAATCTGGCAAGAGGTGCTCCTAAGCAAAGATGAATCCCTTGTCCCCAAACCAAACTATGTTTCGTGTCCCGCTCAAGCTTAATGGTGTTTGGTTCATCGAAGACACGTGGGTCGCGATTAGCTGCTATCCACATCAACGACAGGTTCTCACCTTGTGGAATGGTTCTTTCAGCGATTTTAACTTCACGTGTTGTAACACGACGATTGGCGACAAGCGGGCCATCTGCGCGCAAAATTTCTTCGATTGCCTGAGGAATAAGCTTATGATCGTTTTTAAGTCTATCTTGCAGACTGAAATCTTTAGCAATATGGAATAGTAGAATACTTAATCCAGCAGCAACGGTACCGTGCCCGGCTGTCCAGTTGCGTAAGATACTTACGATTTGTTCATCATCTAATTTCGCACCATCCACCTCGGTCTTAAGTAGCGCATCGGTTGCGTTATTTTCAAACTCTAATGAAGCTCGGTGTTTATCTAAATTAGCCTTGACGCGTTCTGAAAAGAGTGTGGCCAGTGCTTTGCCAGCAGTTTGATCTCTATTAAAAGCAGCTTGTTGATTCTCATCCGCCCAGCCGCTTAAAAATTCCCATTGCTGCTCGGGCCAACCCAGAAAAGCACACAAGACTTGGAATGCAAACGGGGTAACAAAAGAGCGCATGAGTTCTGTTTTTTCATCAAAAGGTATAGAATCAATAATATCTCTGGCAATTTTGCGGGTTTGGGGCTCAAGGCTTGCCATTTGTTTTTTGCTAAAGTTGGGAGCTAAGGCTTTGCGGTATTTTTCGTGAATAGGAGGATCCATTCCGTTAGGAATCGCTAAAAATTGAGATTGATTACTAAAGATTTCTGGATCGGATAAAACAGTTGTAATATCTTGATGGTGAAATAGTGACCAGCCCATAAAATCGCTATGTGCTACTGGACATTTCTCCCGCATTTTATCATAGGCTGATCGTTGATTTTGCAAGACCGATTCATCTCTCGGGTCCCAGTCATTACGCGTCGTTTCATCCATTGTGCACGTCCTTGTTCAAATATTGGAATTGAAAAAAATCAAATGTAATTTCTTTTGTCTGGCATTTTAGTTATTTTAAACTATGAATCATAAGGTGGTGATTGTCACGTTCTTAACATTTTTGAAATACTTTACATTCTTTATTTTTACAAAAACGCATCGCTGTATATTTTAGATGAGGGAACTCCAGCCAGGAAGGCTTTTGTTTTTAGTTTATTGGTCGTTTCTTTCGGCCCACACACATAAACTTGAACACTATCGGTATTATTTAACTGTATCAATAATTGTTGTGCAATATCTGATTCCTGGTAACATCCATTACTCTTTAATACGCAGGGTAGGTATTGAAAATTCTGATAAAATGACGCCAGGGTTTCCAGTTCTTCAGCGTAATAGATGTCATCGTCCTGACAGCCCCCATGAATTAAGGTGATTTTGCCTTGGTGTTGTTTGCTTAATGCTGTTTTGGCGATAGCCAATAAAGGTGCTAATCCAGTACCGGTTCCGGCTAAAAGTATATCAAATGAAGATTGATTCGGATTCATATAGTAACATTTACCAAAAGGCCCTCTAATATGAACCATTGTGTCAACAGTTGCCTTTTTCCGAAACCATTGGCTCATTGCCCCATCTTCTTTAAGCTTGATATGCAGTTCAATGCAGCCTTCTTTTTCTGGCATGTTGGCGATGGAATAACTTCGTGATATCCCTTCAGGATTTAATAGATTCAGATATTGTCCTGGTATCCAGTTTTCCAAATGCTCTGCTAAAAGTTTTACTCGAATAACATTATGAGTGAGGGGCGTTAGCTCTGTAATCATGGCCTGTTGCTCACACTCAGCGGCATCTGGATTTTTGAGATGCAGTGTATTAGCGGGTTTGGCCTGACAAGCAAGAAAATATCCTTGAGATTTTAAGGTCTCAGGCAAGCCATCCTGCCATTTTGGCTCAATTACGGTATCGGTGGTTTTTATCAAACAAGCCTGACAAACTCCGGAACGACACGAGTTAGGATAATCAATATCATGTCGTAACAGGCAATCAAGTACTGACTCATCTTCTATTGATTGTAAGATTAGTTGGTTGTAATGCAGTTCGGCCATAATTTCACCTGTCTAACACATCATCACGCACGCTGTTAGCAATAGCTGCTACTTCCTGAATATCTTTTTCATTTGCGCCTAACTCTTGCAACGTTGCTCCCAGGTGCTCAATGACAATATCCACATGGGCATCATTCAAACTGCGCTTGATTAAATGGCGATGACCTTCGCGCATGTCTTTTCCGCTATAATGATTAGGGCCACCAAAAACCATGGTTAAGAAGCCCTTTTGTTTGAGGATTTGTTGTTCCATATCCACATCATCAAAAAAATGACTGACTCTATCATCGGTTAACATTTTGCGATAAAAGATATCAACCGCAGTATTGACGGCATTTTGACCACCTAAGCGATCAAATAAGGATTCAGACATGGTATACTCCTTAAAGATGTATTTGAAATACATCTTATAAAAAGAAATAATATCCGTCAAGAAATGATTTAGAGAGATTAGTATGCAGTTAACCCAGTTTACTGATTATTCATTGAGGGCATTGATATACATTGCTCTTAGAAAAGAATTGTGCACCATTAACGATATTGCCAATGCCTATGCAATTTCATCCAATCATTTGCTTAAAATCATTCACAATCTATCTAAGATGGGGGTGATTAAAACCACTCGAGGCAAAAGCGGTGGTATTACGATGGCGCAAAACCCTTCTGAAATTAACTTGGGCGAGCTGGTAATCAAGCTGGAGCCGAACTTTGATTTGGTGCCTTGTTTTAACAAGGAAAAGACAAATTGCTGTATCGCGCCTGCTTGCAAGCTAAAGCGTATTTTATTTGATGCCAAAGAAAACTTTTTAGCTGTTTTAAAAGAATATACGCTTGCGGATATTCTCGATAATCAAATGGATTTGAAAGGGTTGCTTTCTATTGATGACATAGAAAACTGTTAAGTTTTTAAATGCTTCTGAGCAAACAGATGACCAGTTTCTCCTTATATTCGAGAATAGACCAGCCACTGTCTTGATAAAAATGATAGAGTTCGTTTGTATCTGCCAGATAGGTGAATCTTTGAGGATAAATATAGGGTTCTGCCAGATAGGTGAATCTTTGAGGATAAATATAGGGTTCTGCCTTAATGGGGATCGCTACATTTTAAATAATGGCGTCTGTACAATTTCGTTATACGATTTAGCACTCTTATCGCTTGAACCGTACCTTCTTTCTTTTAAATTATTTAATGCCTGGCGTTGCTCCTGAGACAAGAAAACATGTCCTTTATTTTCAATATAGCTCTCAATGAATTTTGGGGTAGTAATACGTCTATTTTTAAGATAAATTTTATCTTTACGTAGTTTAATAATTTCAAAAGTAAATTCTTTAATTAATGACTCATTTGCATTGAATATAAATTTTTTGAATTCAGGAATTTGTTTGGCAGCGAGCTCTAATGCCTCAGTCCGTTTTTTTGTCTCTGTAAATATATCGATTTGATAATGTGTTATTACTTCTTGTTTTTCTACCGGAAATAAGAATTTTACCTTTATCAATGAATCAAACAAATAGTAAGGTAAGAAGCTAATAATGTAATGAGAGTATTAAAGGCATTTTTTAACTTTGCTATTTATGAATATCAAACAGGGGGAAGGCCAGCCGATTATTACTATTAACGTGAATTCGATATAACTGGTCAAACGACAGCCATGAATGTTTTTTCAATATTCAAGGAAGGTTTCTTTGGCTTAAGTGCATAAGCTGCCAAACCAGCCAAGATATTGACCATAAAATTAAAGACAGAACGATGCCTTGAGTGTTCGATATTTGAAATATTTTTTAATTGGTCAATAACAGATTCAACAATGGCTCTTTTTCTCAACAGGACTTTGTCAAAGGCATCGAGCACTTTTTGCTTCATATTTTTTCTGACTTTGGTCAGTAGTTGCAAGCCTCTTTCAGCAAGTTTCTCGGTCAGATTTTGGGAAATATATCCCTTATCTCCAATCATTTTACCCAACAGATTTTTACTTAAATCGGGCACAACCGTTCGGTCATCTGTTCGGCTTGAGGTTATTTTAAAAGCCATTAGCTCACCTTTATCATTGGCCACCAAATGAAGTTTAAAACCAAAATACCATCCCATAGTTGATTTGGACTTCTCCGCTAACCCCTTAAATGTTTTATTCTGTTGCGCTCTTTTAACGTGGCAGACCTCAATAGGGGTTGAGTCTACGAAATAAATGCCAGTTAGAGTCTTTGATTGATTGTGGCAAAATGCCGTTAATGGCACTATACAAGATGGCATCAGCTCAGTCATTCTGCTATAGCTGACCAGTTTTGGGAAATAGGGACGTAAATCTTTCTGCAAAACATAAGAATAATAGCTTTTGAAGTTTCGATAATTGGATTGGTGGTAGTGTATCACTATCGTCATTATTTCGGACATAGACAGGCTACAGGGTTTCTTCCTGACTTTGCCTGAAATATTTATAAGTTGCTGCTCAAAGATTGGTAAAAACTTTTGACAAAAATCATCGACAATACAGAATAATTCGACTAACTTATCCATTCCAGGCCTCTTGTATCCTATTACTGTTCTTAGAAAAAACAAATAAGATCACAAAAGGTCTGGGTTTTCAATATATTTTCTCTTTGCAGGATAATCCTTAAACAGTTACATCGAATTCACGTTACTATTAATCCAGTGAAATATTTATCTCATACCAGAGCTTGGTATCGAGTTGATCGCAAACCAACCGTCATTAAACCGCATCAATTAGCTGCTTGGTATAAAGCGGTCATCAAAGTAGACAACTACAGAAATGCAAGGTTATGGCATGACTATTTCTTATACTACTATTCGTGATAAATAGGGCAGGGCCTGTAAAGGCCTAAAATAGAAGTAAAATAACTCGTAATTCGCCAAGTTCTACTACATATTATTGTAGAGTATGGAGTCAGAATTCAAATCAGGGTTACAGCTTTTTTGAATTTCAGATAAAAGCGTTTCGGTTGTACTATGATGTTTAAAACTTGAAGCAAAAAAATAAAGGCCAGTGCCTCGATTGATCATTAAACTGTGCTCTCGATTGGATAAAATAGAGTTGACTCGTTCTTTAATTTTTTCTGCAGGTAATTGATATAACTCTTTAACTAAATGTTGAATTTCGTGGGCTTTGATCCTGGCTTTAATATATTTTTCACTTCTTAATTTTAGCGCATAATTAGATAAAGCATCTAAGGCATTTTTTAAATCAGGTGTGTGTAGTATTTTTTCTACTTCAACTTCATCATTAAATTCTTTCTTAATGATGCTTTGAGGTACTTCAGCAAAAACATCTTGCTCTACAATATTAGTGTAAGGTAATTTATATACAGTAATGAACGATACATCTCCACCTGCAGACTGGGCTTGGTTTAACAAATATGCTGCTAAAAAATTTACCGCATTTTCACGCGTGCTAAATTTTACAAGACCATGATTGTTTTCGTAATATTCAATTCCATCACCGTTCATTCTTAAGGCAGTGGAGTGAAAGCCAGGCTTATTTATTAAAAAATTAAAATTCAATATGGATTTGTCATCCAATTCTTGTAAAGAACGCCAAATTGCTCGTCGAATTTTTGCTTCAAGTTGAAGCGAGAAAAACCAACCTACGCGCCTGAAAAGTATATCAGCAAAAGTCCAATTTTTTTTGAAGGTTTCATATAGCTTTTGATCTGAAGCATCGGATAACTCATCTAAAATACCTTTGGAGGCCAGGCTTCCATAGCGATGACTGTGCCCCCAACAATAACCTTGAAAATCAGATCCCTTAAACGGGTCGTTGCCTTGATTAAAGGGAATGTAATGTGTGGCATACTGCTTGGCAATGACCTTTCCCCCAAAAATAAGACCATGACATTGATGAGATTTCCATTAAAATTGCAAGATTGGAGAACTCAAAATGAAAAGACGTTATACAGAAGAACAAATCATCAAAGCCATTAAATCTCACGAAGCTGGAACCAAAGTGGCTGATATCTGTCGTGAATACAGCATTTCCTCAGGGACATTTTACAATTGGCGAAGTAAGTACGCAGGGCTTGAAATTAATGAGGCTAAGCAGCTACGTGAACTTGAATCTGAGAACAATAAACTTAAGAAGTTTTTCAGCTGACAAACTTCTTGAAGTAGAAGCAATGAAGGATGTGCTGTCAAAAAAGTGGTAACGCCCGCGGAAAGAAAGCCAATTGCTCAACACCTTATATTACGTTTTAAACTCAGTGAGCGTGTGGCTTGTAGGCTAACGGGATTGAGTCGAACGATGTTTCGGTATCAACCCAGATCACGGGCGGATGATGTAGTCAGAGCAAGACTCAGGGCATTGGCAACGCAATACCCTGCTTATGGTTATTTGTTACTTCATGGTTTACTCAAAGCAGAGGGCTTGGTCATTAATAAGAAACATACTTATCGGTTATATACCGAGGAGGGATTACAAGTACGAACGAAGAAGCGTAAAAAGCTTACCCGACCTAGACAGCCAATAGAATTACCCACAGCACCTAATCAACGTTGGTCAATGGATTTTGTATCTGATCAACTGAGTAATGGAAGACGATTTCGTGTATTAAATGTTGTCGACGATTTTTCCCGTGAGATGGTTGGTCAGCTGGTTTCCACATCAATCAGTGGCCGGCAAGTTGCACGTTTTCTAGATCAATTAATTGAGCAACGTTCTAAGCCAAATAAAGTGATTTGCGACAATGGGACCGAATTTACTAGCAAAGCAATGTTCTTTTGGAGCAAAGAAAGTGGTGTGAACCTTGGTTTTATTCAACCAGGAAAGCCAACACAAAACGCTTTTGTGGAAAGCTTGAATGGCAAGTTTAGAAATGAATGCCTAAACCTGCACTGGTTCCGGACACTGGATGAAGCAAAATATGAGATTGCTCTATGGCGTGAGCACTATAACTATGTTCGCCCGCATAGCTCACTCAATTATATGTCACCAGTTGAATATGCGAAACAGGTAGCATAAGATTTCGAATCTCATCAAGGAAGTGGTACTAATTTAGGGGAAAGGTCAGCAATAACCTTAAAACGAGAATTGTTGTAAAGACCATAGCGTTCCTTTCGCATATCAGCAGTTTTCTTTATGTCAGTTAATATTTCTCTTATTAGTGGAATTCTCGGGTCAACTTCATCTTTTGGCAAATCGTTAGCTAGTATGGCATCAATGCCTACGATAACTTTTTCGAGTTGATTAATATCGAATATTCTTCTTAATTCTTCTATGGGTATTTCTGAATTTTCTTTTTGTTTAAGAAATTTGATAAAGCTTGGATTATTGACTTCGTTTTCAAGTGTTTTTAATGCTTTTTCTAAACGATTGGCGATAGTCTTGTCTTTTAATTTTTTTAAATGCAAATAGGAGTCTGAAAAATGCATGATGCTCTCGTTTTGGCCTTTATGCGTTTTATTTTATCATTTAATGCATGAAATAACAATCAAAAAGCATTTTCTGTTAATTAGGTTCTGTCGACATTTATTTTAACCAAAGGGCGGTGGCAGCGATGTAAACGAACGATAAAAAAGATTGAGCAAGTTTGTCATATCGTGTTGCCACTCTTCAAAAATGTTTGAGTTTATTAAACATATGTTCGATGAGATTTTGGCGGTATAATCGCAACAGTATTCATGTCTATGGCAGCGTTGATAATGTAATCTGCATCATAACCTTTATCTGCGAGTATAGCGGTAGTCGTCTCTCCTTCAAGCAATGTCAGTGCCTGAGTAAAATCTGAAGTCTGTCCCAGAGTAAGAATCAATTTAAGGCATAAAAATCCACAAAATAGTGAAATTAATCTGGTTATTTTTTTGATTGTTCGTTAAAATAATGTCGATTTTTTGATTGGTGGTAGGCTATGAGACCGTTAACTCGTGATATTCTGGTCACGCTCATCATAAAGTTATCCCTGCTTATTGCTTTGTGGTTTGTTTGTTTCAAAAATGTTGAAAAGCCATCGAAGGATGTTCGGCAATGGCTACTCGGCACCGGCTTGTCTACTCATATAAGCAGTAATGATCATAAACCGTAACTTAAAACGGCAATGAGGTGACGTATGATACCGGGCAGTGATGTTGTTGATTTATCCCGTCTGCAGTTTGCTTTGACCGCGCTCTACCATTTTCTTTTTGTGCCACTGACGTTGGGGCTTTCCTTGTTGTTGGCTATTATGGAAACTGTCTATGTGATGACCGGGCGGGATATCTGGCGGCGCATGGTAAAATACTGGGGTGTCTTGTTTGGTATTAATTTTGTGCTTGGTGTCGCCACTGGTTTAACCATGGAATTTCAGTTTGGTACAAACTGGGCCTATTATTCCCACTATGTGGGCGATGTATTCGGGGCTCCTCTTGCCATTGAAGGTCTTATGGCTTTTTTTCTTGAAGCCACTTTTGTGGGGCTTTTCTTTTTTGGTTGGGATAAGCTCACTAAATTACAACACATGACATGCACCTGGTTGCTTGCATTGGGCACAAATTTATCGGCATTATGGATTTTGGTTGCCAATGGCTGGATGCAAAACCCTGTAGGTGCGAAGTTTGACTATGAAACCATGCGAATGGAAGTCACGGATTTTGGTGAGATTTTCTTCAACCCAGTTGCACAGGCCAAATTTGTTCACACCATCAGCGCAGGTTATGTAACGGGTGCGATTTTCGTGTTAGCCGTCAGCGCTTACTTTTTGTTGCGGGGCCGTAATCAGGATTTTGCCAAGCGTTCCATGACCGTTGCCGTCTCCTTCGGTTTGGCTTCCGCTTTATCAGTTGTTGTTTTGGGGGATGAGAGTGGTTATGTCGCCAATAATAACCAAAAAATGAAGTTGGCCGCTATGGAAGCGATGTGGCACACGGAAAAGCCTCCAGCAGGCTTAACGGTATTCGGCATCCCAAATGAGAAAAAGATGAAAACCGACTATGGTCTGGAGGTACCTTATGTACTGGGCCTGATCGCCACGCGTTCAATTAGTGAGCCGCTGGAAGGTATTAATGAACTCATCCAGCAAGGAAAAGAACGCATACGTGAAGGCATGCTTGCATACGATGCCCTAACCCGCTTGCAGAAAAACGGTAAAGACAGCCAGGCAAAGGCGGATTTTGAAGAACATGGCCAATATTTAGGTTATGGTTTGTTATTAAAAAAATACACGGAAAATGTAACCGATGCGACCGAAACACAAATCGATAAGGCAGCACATGACTTAAAGCCGCATGTGCTGCCTTTGTTCTTCTCATTCCGGATTATGGTTGCCTGCGGTTTGTTTTTTATTTTATTGTTTGCCACAGGATTTTATTTATCCATGAAACGCAAGTTACATTTGTCTCGGTGGTACTTGCACATCGCTTTCTGGTCCCTTCCTTTGCCTTGGGTCGCTGCAGAATTAGGTTGGATCGTGGCAGAATATGGCCGGCAACCCTGGGTGGTACAAGGTGTATTGCCCACCTCATTAGCTACGTCCAGTGTCAGCTTCTCGCAAGTGTTAACGTCCTTATCCGGTTTTGTCATTTTTTATACCGTATTAGCTATCGTTGAAGTGTATTTGATGGTGAAATACATCCGGCTTGGTCCTGACAATATGACTCATTAAGGAGGAAATATGCCTTTAGATTATGAAACTCTGCGCATTATATGGTGGGTTTTGTTGGGGGTCTTGCTAATTGGTTTCGCTGTGATGGATGGGTTCGATTTGGGTGTGGCCATGTGGCTTCCATGGCTTACAAAAACTGACATGGAAAGGCGCATTTTATTAAACAGCATAGGACCAACGTGGGAGGGCAACCAGGTTTGGTTTATTTTAGGCGGTGGTGCGATTTTTGCTGCCTGGCCTGCCTTGTATGCTTTGTCTTTTTCGGGATTTTACCTGGCTATGCTCGTGGTGCTGCTGGCTTTAATATTGCGTCCCGTTGGTTTTAAGTACCGATCGAAACTACCCAATAAGCATTGGAAAGCGGTTTGGGACTGGTCGTTATTCATCGGTGGGTTTATCCCGGCTTTGATCTTTGGCGTTGCTATCGGCAATGTTTTACAAGGCGTTCCATTTTACTTTGATGACAGCTTGCGCCCTTTTTATACGGGTACCTTCCTAGCCCTACTAAATCCATTTGCTTTATTATGCGGCCTATTATCGGTATTCATGCTGGCTATGCATGGTGCGTTTTTCTTAAATGTGAAAACAGAAGGCCATTTGCAGCAACGCGCTCAATTAGCCGCTCGAATTTGCAGTTTGTTAACGATAATCCTTTTTGTCGTAGGAGGCATCTGGTTATATAAACAGATTCAAGGTTATAGCATTTCGGGTGTGATGGTTCATGATGGTCCTTCTAATCCGTTGCATAAGTCTGTGATTCGTGAAGCGGGAGCATGGTTTGCCAATTATCAGCATGTCCCATTCGCATGGCTTGCTCCTCTAAGTGGGATAACGGGCGCCCTATTGGCTCTATTGCTTGTGAATTATGCGCGTACCGCCTTTGTTTTCAGTGCAATCACGGTCATTGGCATCATCGCAACGGTTGGCGTCAGTATGTTTCCATTTATTTTGCCTTCTTCCTCAAATCCATCACAAAGCTTGCTAGTTTGGGACAGTTCATCCAGCTCATTAACTTTATTCATTATGTTGGTGGCGACCGTTATTTTTTTACCGATTATTCTTATCTATACCACTTGGGTATACCGCGTACTGCGTGGAAAAGTGACGGTGGGAACCATTACCCAAAATAAAGAAAGTGCTTATTAGGAGGTGTATATGTGGTATTTTTCCTGGATCCTAGGTACGGGCCTTGCCTGCACCTTTGCTATACTAAATGCAATGTGGTTGGAATTAAGCGTGGATGACGCTGGTTTTTGAAAGTTAGCGTGTTTTATTTTCGCCTGTGCGTGACGCTATACAAGCTAAGCCGCGATCGGTAATTGATATAATCCGCGACACATTTTCCCTCAGCGATAATTACCTAAATCAGCCACGTTTTTAGCATTGCCAACCGATTCTTCTGGGGGTAATTGTGCATCGAGACTCTCATGGCCACGATTGTAGTTATAATAACGTTGGAATGCCTCCAATTTATTTTGTAGATCATGTTATTCCAAAATAAAATTTTATCTAAAAATTCCCGTCGACATGTTCCAATGAGTCGTTCAACGAAGGGGTGGGATATAGGGACATAAGGCACTGTTTTGATCTCTTCAATTTCGAGGATGCGTAAGTTAGCTTGCCAACGATAGAATGTAAATAGCGGATCACTATCGCTTGATAAGTATTTTGGTGGAGATTTACCAGAAATAACTTGGTTAAACATAAAACAAACATAAATCCCCATGAGCGAACCTTTATGGACAGCGAAACCAATAATTCTACCTGTAAACTAATCCATCACAATCATAACCCAGTGTGTTTTCAAATTAATTGATTCGGTTTGGAAAAAAACAATTGACTAAAGGCTATCTTTCATGTGACCAATAAACGTGAGCCAAGATGGACCACCGCCATCCGGACGCAGTTGTAGTGCTTATTAAGCACTCTACGAACAATGTTTTTATCAATATTAATATCAAAAGCAATAGATATCTGCATAGTTATACGCCGGTACCCATAGCTTGGATTTCGTTTTTTCATTTCCAAAATTGCATCAATAACTGCTTGTTCAGTGCCTTTTCTACCCGGCCTTTTAGTCTTTTTACTTGAAAATAAAGTGCTATATTTTCGTTTGATAAGCGCTTTATGAAATTTTAAAATCGTATCAGGTTTTAACAATATGGATATTTTTTCTAATCGATGGATACTGATTATTGCTCCTAACATCCCAAAGAAAATACGATCACTTGTTTGTAATTTGGGTGAACGCTTCATGCCACGAGTCATTGTCATAAGCTGTTTACGCAAAGCAACATTCTCGGCAGCTATTTTACGCGTTCCACCAGGCAATAATAAACGAAGATAAAGAATAAGAAAATTTGAAATTATCAGGTTTATATCTAGCATGTACAATATTATAACACATCTTTTTTAAATTCAGATCCGTGAGTTTATAGTAAAATTAACATACCGCTACGCACGGGTCACCAGCGTACCACTATAAGCCATTGAAGCTCGTTCCCCCAGCACTGAATCTTTTGCTACGGATTGAACCTGCTTTTCTACAGCCACCGATTCACCGGTGAGGATGGACTCATCCACAATGAGTCCATGCACTTTAATCAAGCGCATGTCTGCCGGTACTTTATCACCGGAATTGTAAGTTACAAAAAATTATATAATGGCCATTAAGAGAGTAGCCCCTTATTGTAAAAATAAAGGGCACGGGCGTGAGCGACCGTCGCGGAATAGGTTTTAACAACCGTCTGGATCAAGGTACTCTAGCCCTGCTCTCGAAACGTTTGAATAGTTGAAAGGACTCTGATTAAAGAACGTCCGCTTACAATCCTAAACAATAAAATTTCGAGGCGCGCATGTCATTATACAGTAATTATATTGGTATCGATATTGGAAAAATTTCTTTTGTTGTAGCGATGTATGGCTCAAAAAAGATATACGAATATGAAAATAATCCGACAGGTATTAAAGCGTTTATAAACGATTTCAAGAGTAAATTAAAATATGCTTTAACTGTATTAGAAACGACAGGTGGTTATGAGATGCAATTATTGCTCACTTTGTGTGAGTCAGGGTTTGCAGTACATCGAGCTAATACACGTAAGGTCAAACGATTTATTCAATCTTATGGCAATGAGGCAAAGACGGATAAACTGGATGCCCTCTCATTGGCTTTATATGGGTATGAGCGAGCACAACGACTAGAACTATTTACTCCTCAATCAACAAAAGCCCTTGCCTTATTTGAGTTGGTGCAGCGTCGTAATGATTTAAAACAAATGCTTGTTGCAGAAAAGAATAGATTAAAAGCTCCTCGCGCGGACATCATCAAAGCGAGCTGTAATGCAATGCTCGAGGTGCTTAATAATCAAATCAAGACCATTACAGATGAAATAAATACCTTGATAGAGGCTGACTCTGTGTTAAGAGAAAAAAAAGCTATTCTAAAAACTATTCCCGGCATAGGGGATATCATTGCTAATGAGCTTCTTGTCTTATTACCAGAATTAGGTTCCTTAACGCGACGTAAAATTGCTTCGCTTGCTGGCCTTGCACCAAAGGCAAATGATAGCGGGCAGTTTAGCGGTTATCGGTGTATTGGTTATGGCAGATGTGGAATTAAGCCCATATTATTCTTAGCTGCCATGGCTGCAAGAAATTCAAATTCTAGCTTAAAATCTTTCTACAATCAGTTAATTTCTTCCGGAAAGAAAAAGATGGTAGCTTTAACTGCTTTAATGCGAAAAATCATTGTTATTGCAAATGCCAGAATAAGAGATTTTAATTCGGGATTATTTTGTGCATGATGATAGATTAATTAACTCATGTTACGCACTAAACCTTGCTGCTCCCTGAAATTTAATTAAAATTTCATCCCTGATTTTTAGGGAGGAAGATTTAATGGATATGCTTGATATTTATACTGACTATTTAATTTGCCAGAATAAATATGCAACAGCTACAGGTTTATCGGAGATGTTGGATGGTGAATTTGCTCACGACAAGGTGACACGATTTTTACGACTACAAGATTTTGGTTCCAAAGCGCTCTGGAATTATGTCAAGAAGTCAGTCAGGGAGAGTGAAGCATCAGACGGTGTTCTTTTATTGGATGACTCGATTGAGGAGAAGTCTTATACCGATGAGAATGAAATTAATTGTTGGCATTATTCCCATGCTAAAGGTGATGTGGTCAAAGGGATTAATATCCTGACCTGCATGGTTCGGTATGGTGACTTCAGTGTTCCTGTTGGTTATGAAGTTATCAAAAAAGACGTTGCTTTTTGTGACATTGAAACAAGGCAAGCTCGCAGAAAGTCATCCACGACTAAAAATGAACTTTTTCGCAAGCTTATCGCACAAGCGGTTAGTAATCATGTGTTGTTTGACTTTGTACTTGCGGACAATTGGTTTGGCTCGAAGGCCAATATGGCTTACATCCATAATGACCTTCAAAAATCGTTTATTATTGGGATTAAATCTAATCGAACCTTAGCTTTATCCAAAAACGACGCCAACAACGGACGGTACACAAAAGTCAGAGAATTAGAGCTTGAAGAGGACATAGCCCACACAGTCTATCTCAAGGGATTAGACTTCCCAGTGAGGCTTTTGAAGAAAATTTTCAAAAACGAAAATGGTTCTACAGGTGTTCTCTATCTCGTTTCTAATGACATGACCAGTAGTGCCGAACGTCTTTATGAAGTGTACCAGAAACGGTGGCGGATTGAAGAGTATCACAAGTCAATTAAACAAAATGCAAGCCTGAACAAATCTCCAACCCGCACGGTTAAAACACAATCCAATCATATCTTTGCCGCAATCATTGCATACTGCAAACTGGAAATGATGAAAATAAAGACAAAATTGAATCACTTTGCCATCAAGTACAAATTAATACTCAGGGCTAACCAAATTGCCATGCAGGAGTTAAAAAATATGGCTCGTTAAAGTCAATTGTGCGTAACATGAGTAATTAAATTTAAAAAAACGGTTAAGACATAGTTGATCCAGAAGCACGATATCTCCAGGTACCAGTTCTTTGGCAGGGATGGTCTGTCGCTCTTCCTGTCGAATAACTGTAGCCGTGGGCGATAACATCTGTCGTAAGGCATCAAGCGCCTTTTCTGCTTTGCCCTCCTGTATAAATCCGATACAAGCGTTAACCACCACAACAGCAAGTATGACAACCGTATCTATCCAGTGATTCAGTAAGGCTGTAATCATTGCCGCAAACAAAAGCACATAAATCAGGATATGATTAAAATGTCGGAAAAAACGCAAAATGATGGATTCTTTGGCTTTTTCAGGTATTCTATTGGGCTCAAACGCTTCCTGTCTTTTAAAAACCTCTTCTTGATTTAATCCTTGAATATCAGTTTCAAGCCAGGTCAATACCTTTTCAACTGGCAGAACATGCCAGTTACCCTGGTGTTTTTTAAGGCAATTCTTTAACATGAAAAGTCCCCACTTAATAAGCTTTTACAGGAGAAACAAACCCCTGAGGTTTTAATGCCAGCAATGAACAGTTAATTTTTTGCAGGATGTTTTCGGCGGTATTGCCGATGATAAAACCTGATATTCCGGTTCGTGCAACAGTGCCCATGACTAAAATGTCGATTTCATGATGCTCAACAAAAGAAGGAATGGCTTCTTCAGGAAGGCCTTTTTGCAAATGAATTTGATAATTTTCTTGAATATTGGAGTCTTTAATAATAGCCTCTAACGCCTTGCTTTGTTCATGTTTTTCATCTAAAACCATTTTATCTAACTCAGATTCAGAAACCTTTATCCAAATATTATCCCTTAGGTATTCTTCAAGTCGAAAAAGCCAACATGAGACAATATCCAGTTGTCCTGAGTTGTGGTGAGTCAGAGAAGATGCGTACTTAAGAAGGTCAAGAGAAAGCTCTCTGCCGACCTGTTCTTCATTTTTGGGATCAATTGCAACGGCTATCTTGATTTCTTTACCTGTATGTTTTGCAGGACGAACCATAAATAAGGGGCAAGGACATTTTCGTAATAATTCCATATCTAAGGCTTTAAAACCTCTTTGATTAGGACTTGTTTCGGCTTGTTTTATCAGTAAGTCATGAGAATGTCTTAGCGCATATTGAATAATACGAACATCCGGTGCAGATCCGCATTCAAGCTCGAGATGAATGTTGAGTTTCTTTTTACTGATTTTTAGAGCTGATTTTGTAGCTTTAATCTCTTGTTCCATTCGCTCAATGATGGATTGTTCATAAGAAGTTTTATATTCACCTAGGCTATCTGGAAATGATGGGCATGCTATGAGAATAGTTAATGAGGTTTGGTTTGCACTCGCCAGTTGGAGCGCTTTTTTTAACCCTTCATCTTCTCCGCCTAATCCATGACTGACAAACAAAATATTGTGAAATTTTGACATGACTTAATCCTTTAAATAATTAACATTCCTCTTTATTAAGTGGTCTGAAATTTATTATCAATATAGTAATGTTAGCACTAATGATAAAATGATTAACTTGGGTAGCTTTAAAATACTGCAATTAATTATTTCTGTAAAAGAGATTAAAGCAAAGATTGAATAAGTTAATAGACAAAAAATACGTGCTAATAGTATTAAAATACCATTAATTTTGATTCTAACTGTCGAATTTTCACGTAATCTAGGAAAATGGAGTCGCGGTCTCCAGCTAAGGCAATAATGCCAATGCTCGTTAGATAGTCTACTGTTTCTGGTACAATGTCACCGTTTTTAAACCAAATATGTTCATTGAGAAAAGTCGGTAATTTTGAAACATCTGCGAAAACTTCAATATTTGATATTTTCCCTTTTGCTGGTGATTTTAAAAAAACAGGAACAACGGTTTTTTCAAAAACATAGTCTTTTGTTATGACATCGCCATCGGCAAAAATTTCAACTAATTTATCTGCCTGACTACTACCAGTCGCTTCTCGTGCAAAACTTACAACGGGGCCGCCGCACATTCGGGCTCCTGTTTCTATAAGGCGAGGACCTTTATCAGTGAGAATGATTTCATTGTGAGCTGCTCCCCAGCGAATACCCAAAGCATCAAGTGCTTTTTGAGTATAATCAAAAAATTCGCCATGCATTTTCTCACTATAAGGCACAAACTCAACGTAGTCGTAAACGGTTTTGCGATGACTTGATGCTATTTTATTGTATTTGATTAAATGAGCCAAATAGTGTTTTCCATTGGCGCTGACGGTACCCACGGCGAATTCCGTGCCAATAGCTTGTTCCTGCACGACAACCGTTTCATTCATTTTCCCAGTAATTTTAGATGGCTCAGTCAAAACACGGTTGAAAGCTTTTTTCCAATCTCCTTTTGCTGGAATATGGAAGACTTTATCACTGCCGGCAGATATCGGCGGTTTAATGATAAGCGGTGAATCGGTTAATTCATTTACCTTAATCCAGTTTTCCACTTCAGTTTCTGATGAGGTATTGAATGTCTTAAGAGCCGGAATACCAGCCTCATTCAAGGATTTTTGCATTAGCGCTTTATGTAATCTATTAAGTGATTTGCTGGAATCATTGGCGAACCGCGGTGTTAAGGTTGCTGCCAGAGTTTCGGCGAGGAGAACACCTTTCTCAGTACCTGGAATAATGGCAAGAGGATTGTATTTCCTAAGTAACTCTACAAGATTTGGTTGTTCTGGAATAATCTCGATAAAATCTGAAGCCCGGATTTTTGCTCCAAAACCTATCCAGTCCGTGGATTTTAAAAGAATTGCAATCGCAGATATTTCTCGAGATTTAAAAGCTGGTGCGAGCTCTACTCCGGAAGATAATGGATCAACAATTACGACTGGTCTGTTCATATCTGATACTCCGTTCTTTGAGTTTTTTAAACATAAGCTGATATGTTAATTTGAACAATAATAACAATGCGGCAGAAAAAGGAAGTTGATTTTCCTAAATCAAGTCAACATGCTTACTGCTAAAAAGATGAAATTTTTCACCATAATCTTGCCAGAGATTCAACTTTTTCAAGGGGTGCAAAAGAGTGGATGTAGCTATCAGGCCTTACTAAAACAGCCTGGTTTATATATTGAGTGCTCTTCGTCCAAAAGTTTTCTTTGTATCTGTCTGGGTAAATTTGAATGGTTTTTATAAATTCTGGAATCTGAAGCTTGAATTCACAATCGCCAAAGATGAGTAGGGTAAACTTCGTATAGTTAAGAAGAGAATAGATTCGTGTTTTGGTGATGCCCTTATAAATTTCAAAATCAAAAAGTCGCGAGCCAGGCAAGCCCTGAGCTCCATATCGAATACCCATCCCAGTGATGTTTCCCGCACGTTTTTGAACAATTTTGACGTAATCTTGTGCATGTGTTTTATTTTGTGAATACTTGGTTGAACGAACCAGTTCACCAGAAGTCTCAATGACGCTTAAAGCAACCGGTCTTCGTTCATCTTCATAACTTTGCAAAAATGACTTCGGGGCGCCACAATGAATAACCATATTTAATTTCCACATGAGATTAAATGCATCGGCAAGGCCCGTGTTGAGCCCTTGTCCGCCGTTAACGGAATGAATATGGCCTGCATCACCGGTAAGAAAAACACGATCGTGTATGAAAAATTGTTCGGCAACCGACTCTTTGACGGAAAACTGTGAAGACCAGAGTATTTCCTTGAACTTTATAGTGTGAGGCTTTATTGCATGATTTATTTTGTTAATCGCTTCTTCTAAGGTAAATTCTTTCCTATCCATTCTTATGTAAAATCTATCCATTTTCCCTTCTCTTGGAATCCAGGCCACATCGGATGTTTCAGTCTGAAAGACGATAATCTCGGGTACTTTTGGAAAGTCGGTGTCTATAATGCCATCTATGACGGCCCATATCATTTGGGGTCGTATGATCTCAAACGGTATTTTAAAGTGATTTCTAACAAAGGACCGGGCACCATCTGCGCCAATGACATAGCTTGATTGAATGCGTTCGCCATTTGAAAGGGTGGTAAGACATCCCGCCCCGTTAATCTCGATATCTTCAATGGCTGTTGAACGTTTTACAGCAGCCCCCATTGTTTTCAGTTTTTCATCCAATAGTTTCTCTACATAAGCTTGACCAAGCATAAGGAAATGTTTATGCAAACAGCCTTCCAACTCCTCCCACCATGAAGATTGTCTTAAGAGAAATTTTCCATCTGCCCATACTGAGCTAGTGTTACATGTTTTACCTAAAGGATAGAGTTCAGTAAATAAATCGACTATCTCAAGTAATTGTAAGCTGCGCGCGTTAAGGGCATCTGCTCTACCTATTTCGATAGGCGCATCAGTCTTATCAGCAATAATTATGTTTAAACCACAAAATTTTCCCAGGTAAGCACACATAAGTCCTACCGGACCTGCCCCTACAATTAGAATGTCTGCAATTTGTGTGCTCACTCGTAATACTCCAAACCAGGGTTATCATAAGGAGGATTGCTTAAAACATGAACTCGTTGAATGTGGCGAGAAGATTTTGAAACATATTCCTCTCTACCATGTAACAGTGAAAAATTATCTGCAATGACGATATCTCCAGTTTGCCATTCATGAGCATAGAAATTATGGGGGGAATACAATGCTTTTTTCATACTTTGATGAAAGTAATCCAATGTTTCATGGCTAAGACCAGCAAACTCAAGATTGGGTGGATTTACAAAATGCCTTTTATCTTGAGAGGGAGGTTCATTGTAGCGAATGACCGAAAAGTCCTTATAAGGGTGTTTTGTGATAACAGGGGATACCGTCTTACTATTATAAAATTCCATTTTTCTCTGGTAGATACCAGTTACCTTACTCCAAAGTTCTTTTATTTCATCAGAAGCATACTTTAAAGCTAAAATTGTGTTTGAGAAAGTTGTTCTTCCTCCTTGTCCAGGCAAAGGCGCTTTTGCACAATGAAAAATTTGATACTCAGGCACCTGTGGGCGATACATACCGTCCCAATGCAGTGGAACATAATTATTATCAAAAATGTGATCTGTTGGGTTTTCCTGCTCAATCAATTCCAGTACCTTTCCAAAAGGCCAAATACTAACCTTACCCCATTGCTCACAATAATTAGAAAAGTCATCGGCGTTTTGAAAAGTGTCAAATCCTCTCAATATCAAGAGTTGTTTCTGTGAAAATAAGTTACGTAAGTTATTTATATCCAGGTCTGTTAGCTTCGTATTTTCACCTTTAGGCTCTATGAGTGCACCAAATGGTTTAAGAGCAGTGACTTTATCATTCATAGTTTACTCCATCTGGTAATTTAAAATGACTGTGACGTCCATCAGATGAATAAATTAATTTTGCTCCTAAAGATTCAGCTTTGCAGCGCTTCATTAAGACATAGTGCTCTTTGCTTTCAAGGGCAACACCATGCCATGGGGTCATCCAGATTTCATCTCTAATTAAACGAATTCCTAATTTTGTTGAGCCGCAAGTCTGTGGGTGAATAGACAGTCGAACAGCCTCAGGAAAATGCTCGGCAATTAATTGACTCCAGGCATTGCTTCTTCTGATAACCTCGTACGCTTTGTAACGTGATTCTTTCTGGATAGCAGAGCGGGTTTTTGTTTGTCCATTGTACATCGCGTCTTCAAATATAAAACGAGTGATGCCACGATACATACGGTTAACTTCAAGTTCGTCGGGGGTTGCTTCGGGTTTTGCACCCTTGTGAACCTTTTGTTTGAAAAAATCCAGTGATTTTCCATAAGTTTTCATAAGTTCAGTACGCATTTGGACAAAATGAAGTCCCTTATAAAAATCATCGAGGTTAAAGGTTGATATATCGGAAAGGGACATTTCCTCTATCATTTTATCGAGTTCAATTTGGTAGTCGGTTACATTATTTTCCTTCATTCCAACCACGTCACTGAACACTCTTCCATCCGAGCACAGAATAATTTTAATTCCGGGCGTATAAAATTTTTTGATTGCCAGACAAAGATTTCCAAGAAAATGAAGTGAAAGTTTTTCAGCCAGGTCGGGTAATGGTCCCAGCACTTTTTCAGGGTTTGGTGACTTTCCAGGGAAGGCCGGTAATACAAACCTAATGGGCTTATTATGTTTAACCGCAGAGATTATCTTTGGTAAATGAGGCGAAGTGCATCTTAGGCAATCTATATTGCTACATGAGGGCATGGACTCTGAAGTACGTCGAAAAATCATCACCTCAGCTAAAATTCTTTCGGCCATCTTTGTAGCAGAATCCCTTTTTGATAACTTTTTAAGTTTGAAACCTTTAACAGAATGATTCTGTGTTTTTTTTAAATCAAAAGCTGTGTTGTTCATTTTTTTACCTCCTGAAATGATATTACAAGCATTCCATTGATAAATAAAATGAGTTTTTTTTATTAAAATGATAAAATTTATTTATGCCTTATTTTTAATTCATAATGGTATGTCTTTATTATTGAGCGATATAAAGTATTTTATAGTGGTTAGTGAAACCCTGAATGTAACGAGGTCTTCTGAGATCATAGGAATATCTCAGCCTGCACTTAGTTATGCGATTAAAAGACTTGAGCGTAAGCTTGGCGGAGCGCTTTTTATTAGGCTTAAAAATGGTGTCCAGCTCACGAAACTTGGGGAGGAGTTTCAGAAGCGTTCTCATCGTTTATTATATGAGTGGGAACAGGTTCAAAATATTGCTAATCCTGAATCAGGCCTTGTTCAAGGGAGTTATACTATTGCAATTCACCCTTCAGTTGCTCTTTACACGCTCGAATTTTTTTTGCCAAAACTTCAGATTGATTTTCCAAAGCTTGATTTTAATTTTATTCATGGCCTTTCAAGAGAGATGGCTGAAAAGGTGATTAGTTGGGAGGCGGATTTTGGTATCATTGTTAATCCAATAGAACATCCTGATCTTGTGATTAGAAAGCTATGTATTGATGAGGTTACAATCTTTTATGCCCAGGATGCACAAGATAAACTTATTTATGATAAAAACCTTGCTCAATCACAATATATACTTAAAAAAATCAAGCAAAAGACACATTTTAGTGGTATGCTGAATTCCTCTAACCTGGAGGTTGTGGCTAAATTAGCTTCTCTCGGCCTTGGATATGGTATTTTACCCACAAGAGTTGCATCTCAATATCATCATCTTATAAAACTAAAAGATGCGCCTGTCTTTAGAGATGAGATTTGTTTAGTGTATAGACCTGAAAAACACAATAATTCAGTGAGTAAAAGAATTATTCAAGCTATTAAGGCATTATCCTTTGGCCGCTCAAGTCCGGAGTATTAAACTCAGAGCTGCCGGGAATAAGAATCCAACTACCAACTGTGGGGAGTTTATCCCTGTACAAAAGAAAAATCAATTTAAGCTGCTTTGCTCTGTGCGTAGATAATCTATGATATAATTGCTTTTTATTATATCACATTGAGTCAATTTTATTTATTTCTAATAAAAAGCCCTCTATTACCTAGGAACATAATGAATTTTAAATCTTTAGGTTTAATTAAACCCCTTCTTCTTGCTGTTAGTGAGCTAGGATACGATGAACCCTCTCTTATTCAATTGAAAGCAATCCCTGCTATATTATCGGGTAAAGACGTTATCGCTTCAGCGCAAACAGGCACTGGCAAAACAGCGGGTTTTGTACTGCCTGTTTTACAAAATATATCTGATAAACCTCCTACGAAAAGTAACCGAGCAAGGGTATTAATTCTCACACCTACACGAGAATTGGCAGCCCAGGTGTATGAAAGTATTGTGAAATATGGCCGTCATTTGAATCTTCGTTCAACTGTTGTGTTCGGTGGAGTTAAAATTAATCCGCAAATGATGAAATTACGGGCAGGTGTTGAATTATTGGTAGCAACTCCCGGACGTTTGATTGATTTGTATCGACAGAATGCAATTCAATTTGATCAAGTTGATACATTAATCTTAGATGAAGCAGATAGAATGCTTGATATGGGATTTATTCATGATATAAAAAGAATCATACAGCTATTGCCCAAAAATAGACAGAATTTACTTTTTTCAGCAACTTTTTCTGATGAGATTCGCAAATTAGTTAAAGGGATATTAAATCAGCCTGTAGAAATTGATGTAGCGCCTCGTAATACTACCGCTAAGTCTGTGAAACAAATCATACATCCCGTTGATAAAAGTCGAAAAGCAGAGCTCTTAAGCCATCTCATTCATAAAAATCAATGGGGGCAAACGCTTGTATTCATGCGAACAAAGCATGGAGCGAATAAATTGGTTAAGCAGTTAGATGCAAATCATATCTATGCTGTGGCAATTCACGGTAATAAATCTCAGTCACAACGCACAAAGGCATTGGCTGAGTTTAAATCAGGGGAATTAAATATTTTAGTTGCAACAGATATCGCCGCTAGAGGATTAGACGTTGTAGAATTACCCTGCGTGATAAATTTTGATTTACCGCAGGTAGCAGAAGATTATGTTCATCGTATTGGCCGAACAGGTCGTGCGAGTGCTCATGGATTAGCGATTTCTTTGGTAAGTGCAGATGAAGTAGGTCAATTGCACTCAATTGAAAAATTGATTAAAACAAAAATTCAGCGTAAGGAAATTGAACATTTTGAGCCTAAACATAATCTGCCCACTTCACCCATTGAGATTAAGGCCACTAAAAAGAAATGTTCTTCAAAAAATAAATGGACAGGGTCTGGAACAGGTGTGAAAAAAGAACGAATTCAACCATCAAATACAAAAACAAGTCGACGGAAATTGGGCTAAAGAATAGTTTCTTAACAACAAAAGTTTAGGACGATGCCACTTTGTGTAGCTTCGCCATGTAATTTTTAATGGTCGCCGGATTTTTATCTTGCTTTTCACAGTGCTTGACAAGTACAAGGATATGCTTTGGTTTAAGTCCTCTGACAGGCTTTAATGAAAAATTTCATTAGGCCAGCCCATATGATCTGACACCCAATATTGGTTACTGAAAAGATCATAAACCCCGGCAACTACTTGCCCATAACCCAAACTTCCTTTTCCTAATTGCATCACTTCATTTACTAGTGCAGCGCTTGGTTGCCAATAGATATAAATCAACACAGCCGCGCCATTATTGCCCAATAAATTTTTAAACCAAGGCATGGAGCGTTTAAAGGTCTCAGTAGGCATATCAGTCGAATGAGTTGCGTTAATAAATGCAATTACTTTGGGAATTAAGCCTCCCATGGTTTGTTTTAAAAAACCTAATTCCATTGGTGGTGCCGGCCTTACTTCTGTATAGCCTTTATTGGCCAAGTGAATACGCATTCTGTCATACAACTCCCAGCATTCTTGAGCCGCCATGTCCGTCCCTTAATACATGTGGTTTACCTATAAGGATAGCATAGAATGTAATCATTCTTTTTCAATTATGACCACTAATCATCGGGGTATCTACCCAAATGATCTTAATAATATTAAACATCTTGTTGCCTACCTATATCATATATGATGGTGATATATCCTTGCTTTTTTACTGTAACCCATATTCATTTTAGAGGCTTATATTATTTGGCTTTACATTTTCCGAGTTATCATCATTTATTTCATGTGACATTTTATGATGAAGTTTTTCTAGTTTATCTTGACTATTTGTCTTATCGAAAAATAAAGCATGTCCAGTAGCCTTATAGTGGATATAGTGAGCAGCACCTAATGTAAGTCCTGCAATAAAATTAACAACTCCTTTCAATACATATCGAGCAACTTGTGATGAAATGCTTCTATCCTTACCTAAAACATCTCGACAGTAATTATCTTTTGCTAGATTAAGATTTATAATTAATTCGTTTTTACCATTTGAATTTTTTGAAGGTTTTTTATGGAAAATTTCCAGAGCATTGAAGCAATCATTGAAATAATTTTTTGAATGTATTACTGCACTTTGATGTTTATTTTTATCATCTTTTAAACTTAATACAATATCATTTACTGCCGAGTGAATTTTTTCTACACTGACGCAAAAATTTTTGTTATCAATCATTAAATTAATTTGATCTCTTGTGAGTGACTCATCCCCCAGATCTATAATCGCTGAAAGAGCATCGTTTGATAATTTCTTATGATGTTCAATGATTACTTTTCGAATAAATTCGTTTTTCGACAATTTATATAAATTTTCCGAGCTTAATGATATATTTTTGTCATCTAAGAGTTTAGTAACTTCAAAAAATTCTCTTGGCTTTTTAACATCATAAGTATTAATGAGTTTTTGACGAAACTCAAAATAAGACTTTGCAATATTGTTGTAATATTGCCTTCCTTTTAATTCGTCACATTGCTCCATTAAATTATTTAATGTAAATAATAGTGATAAAGTCTCTGATGGATTTATTTTAGCTAATGTAGCCAATACATTATTGGCCAGAGCGGTTACGATTACCTGTTCGGGGATTGAAAGATTTTTGGCGTCTTTAGCATAGGTGCTAAGCAATTTCAGGGAGTCTCGGGGTTCAAAATGATGAGCTAGATATATCTGTGCCGCTTGAATCAGGCAATCCAAATCATCGGATGCATCAGGGCTAAGTCTAATTTGATCCATGACCCGGGCTAATGCAGTACCAAAATGCCCAAAACTATCTCTTTTTTCGATAATGCCTCGTGAAGCATCTCTCAGCTCTTTTTGGGTTGATGTAACAAAATACAGTTCATTGAGATTGGATAACATGTCCTTATGCTTCACGACCTTTCTAGAAGCAAGAGAAGTTTGTGTTAATATATTTCTTAATAAAGCACCGTTACTAAAATGTTGTTCTTTAATTTCTTCTAAGGTATCGCCACAAATAGAACTTATATAAGCACCAACTCGAAGATCTAAATGTTGGGCATGATCCACCCGAGAAAGTTTTTGCATCTCACTGATGACATCGCTGTCAAATTGTTCTTTTGAACAAATGGCCAACATGCGTCCATACTGTGCTTGATCTGTATGAATCATCCCAAATTTTTGGTGGCTCTCGTGAATAATGATGGATAACTTACCTTCATCAATCAGTTTTTGAACTTCAGGATCTAAGTGTAAATTTTTATACAAAGCGGTTGTGGCATCAACAACCAATGTCACAGGTTTTGTTCTTTTCGCCGCAATAATATTTCGCTTTACAAACTTATTAATATCAATTCCAGGTGTTAAACCCTCTGGATTTACTATAGGACCCGCTGATAAAACAAAAATATCAGCATCCGAACTACTGGTTGTTTTGGTAATATAATCAAACTCAAAATAACTTGGTTTAAATACTTTAACTAATGGTGGTTTTCCTGATGGGGTTTTCATTTTCAATGCCAGCTTCATTGCTAACATATATGCATTGGTACCTGACATGGCGGGACATGCCAGAAAACTGGCTTTGTCGATATTTATACTATCTATTGATAATGCTTTATCAAAGGTATGTCGAGATTCCGTAAGAAAATCACTAAAGCCTTGCTCTAAATCTTCTGTTTGCTTTTGCTCCAACAGAGAGAGGCTTATCTCATGAATTGTTGCGTAGACGGAAAAAGCAAACTTGGGATAGTCGTATTCATAAAACGTATTTGCCATGTCCACCATGCATGCAATGCGTTGTATCGCTTCAGGCCTTATATTTTTAGGTAGATTACTTAAAATTTTTTGTAAGCATACTGCCAATTTTTGTGTCGGGTGGTGAGGGTCTCTAGCAATAAATGATAATTTATCGTAAATACCACTTTTGCTTAATTCTTCGGAGGTTTTAGGTAAGTTCTTATCCAGAGTTATTTCTTTGGGGATAGTGGTTTTATCTTTCTTTTCTTGAGTATTAATCGCTATCTCCCATGGCGATGCGATTAGGCCCGCAGCCCTCAGGACGCGAATGATCTGTGTATTATGAGAGTCATGCTTTGGTAAAACAACAAAACCGACGGAATGATTTTTATCCTGGATAATTTGAGGGTGGATACGCGGAAAAAAATTTTTATATATATCTATGATTGGTGTGTTTTCTAATAACGTAACAGGAATGAAGATAGACCTGTTCTTTTCTTGTAGATCGATCTTAAATTCCCGTATCAGTCTATCAAGCAAATTACCTGAAAGATTATCATCACGATGATAAAAAGCACCACTATGGATATATGGATTACTTATTCGATGTTTCGAGGTTGGATTTAATTCCGCGACATGCCTACCGAACATAATATTAGACAGTAAGCGCTGTTCATCATCTTTATCCATTAAGGAAAGGTAAGTAAAATAAGGACTTTTTACAATTGCTTGCTTTACTTTGTTTTTACGCCAAACTCTTTGAATGACTGTTGCTGCATGTTCTTTTTGTTGTGCACTAGGCTCTTTTTTTGAGCTCTCGTGTAACCCTCCCTTAAAATAGCACCATTTTCAATTAGAGTTTCTCCGGCATAATAAGCAAAAAAGAGGAGGAACGATGAAACGCAGTCGCTTTACAGAAAATCAAATTTTAAACATATTAAAATCAGTTGAAGTAGGACGATTGGTAAAGGATGTATGCCGGGAACATGGGATATCCGATGCCACCTATTACAACTGGAAAGCAAAATACGGTGGGATGGAAGCCTCAGATATTAAACGCATGAAGCAACTTGAGGAAGAAAATGCAAAGCTGAAACGGATGTTTGCTGATTTGTCTCTGGAAAACCGTGCACTGAAGGATGTTATAGAAAAAAAGCTTTGAAGCCGGCTGAAAAGAGGGAAATGGCTGATTATCTGGTGCAGGAACATGGTCTGAGTCTCAGGCGAAGCTGCTCGGTATTACGCTTAAGTCGTACAGCTTACTACTATCAGCCGGCGATGGATAAGGATGAAGCGGTGATAAAAGAATTGGTGACCATAACCGAACACTATCCGCGTTATGGTTTCAGGAAGTTGTTTATCAAATTGCGGCAGGCAGGTTTCTCCTGGAATCATAAAAGAGTATACCGTGTTTATTGTGAGTTGAAGTTAAATATAAGGCGAAAAGGAAAACGCAGATTAGCTTCCCGTCACCCGGAACCTCTTGCTGTGCCTGATTCCCTTAACCATACATGGTCAGCTGATTTTATGAGTGATGCCCTCAATTGCGGCAGAAGATTCAGGACTTTTAATGTGGTAGATGATTTTAATCGGGAAGCTTTGGCAATTGAAATTGATTTGAGCTTGCCTGCTCTAAGGGTTATTCGGGTACTTGACCATATTGCCGCCAATCGAGGATATCCTGCAAGGTTGCGACTTGATAATGGACCTGAGTTTATTTCCCTTGCGTTAGCGGATTGGGCAGAAAAGCATGGTGTTATTCTTGAGTTTATTCAGCCGGGAAAGCCAACTCAAAATTCATTTGTGGAGCGGTTCAATAGAACTTATCGGAATGAAATATTGGATTTTTATCTATTTAGAAGTCTCAATGAGGTACGTGATATTACCACAAATTGGATGAAAGAATATAACGAAGAAAGACCACATGAATCACTCGGTGATATGTCACCTTTGGATTACAGATTGATTAAAAACAGGTCGGAAAACTCTAATTATAACTGGCACTAAAAAAGGGAGGTTTACACTCGACTCTGCCAATATGAGTTGGAACACGCTTTTTAGGTAGACTTAACTGTAGTAGTTCAAACTTGATCTGACAGTTACCGGTTTTTCAGAAGTGTCTGTCAGGTCAAATTCAGCCTATCAATTTTTCCTTCCAGATTTGTTTGCCATCAATCAATGTTTGCATTGGAGTACGTCCACAGCACATTTTGCCTTGATGGGTGCGCTCATTATTATAATAATGAAGCCATACGTCCAGATCTTTTTGCAGTTCATCCATGTCATCGTAAACTTTCTTACGGAATGTGATTTGATAAAACTCCTGCAAAATCGTTTTGTGGAAACGCTCACAAATACCGTTTGTTTGCGGTGATTGTGCTTTAGTTTTCGTGTGATCAATGTTGTTAATAGCTAAATAAAGCTGATAGTCATGCTGTTCTACTTTCCCACAATACTCTGTACCCCGGTCAGTTAAAACACGCAGCATAGGTAACTGCTGCTGCTCAAAGAACGGCAAGACCTTGTCGTTAAGGAGATCTGCTGATGTAATAGGCGTTTTTGTTGTATAGAGCTTGGCAAATGCCACTTTGCTATAAGTATCAACAAAAGTCTGCTGATAAATGCGGCCAACTCCTTTGATAGTTCCCACATAGAATGTATCTTGGGAACCAAGATAGCCAGGATGTGCTGTTTCAATTTCGCCGCAAGCCTCATCATCAAACTTCTTCTTCTCCAAAGCTGCAATTTGTGCTTCTGTGAGAATAATGCCCTCTGATGCTACTTTGGCTTCAAGTGCCTTCAAACGGTCTTTAAAGTTAGCTAAATTATGCCTAAGCCAGACGCTGCGAACGCCACTAGGGGATACAAAAATCCCTTTCTTACGCAACTCATTACTGGTGCGTAGTTGACCATGAGCTGGATATTCTATGGCGTACTCTTTTACCGCTTGCTCTATAGAATCGTCAACACGGTTCTTGTGATTAGGTTGCCTTCGTGACTTATCAAATAAGGCATCTACCCCACCAGATTCTACCGCTGATTTATAACGATAGAAGGTGTCTCGTGATAAACCCATTACCTTACAGGCTTTCGATACATTGCCTAATTCTTCAGCTAAATTTAGTAAGCCAACTTTGTGTTTAATAATTTTAACGTTATTATCTATCATGAGAGTTTTCCTTTTGGTTTTGTTAAAGTTTGCACTTCTATCAAAACCGGAAACTCTCACCTTTTCAAGTGGTTATGTCAGATTAAGTCGAAACTAATTCAACTTAACTTGGCGACATTTTCTTCAATGAAGCGACTTAAATCCTGTAATGCTTTATTGACTTCAATTAATTTCATAACCACATACAAATCATGCTGCTCTCTATATATATTAATTGATTAAAATTAAGCTATTATTAAGTGGACAAATAGGATCTTCAATATTTTATGGCTTTCTCTTAAGTTGTGGGCAATCAAATTTACTTTGAGCCAAAATGAAAAGGAACTTTATGCACGGTACTTTTTCCCAACGGTGATTAATAAACTCCATGGCTTTCATCAATTATTCTGAATGGGCTATGGACTCACGGGATAGGGGATTGAACGTTTAGCCATACTCCAAATGACCATATCCTGTTCTTCAGTTATATCAATGGGCGGATAACTTGAGTTTTCAGCCTTGAACCGGCCTTCTTTTTTAAAGAGCCGTTTAACGGTAAGTTCTCCATCAATGGCAGTAATGACGATTTTGCCGTGTATGGCTTCTAAACCTCATTCAAATATTTCATCCATTTGCCTTTTGTCTTTTTATAAAGCTACCGATTGAATCAACTAGTCGCATCACTTGCTCAGGAACCAACTTTTCTAATTGGGCAAACGCGTGAATCATGCACTTAAAATTTTCTAACGTTATGGGAACGTTCAAGTTTTTGACTTTTTCAGCAAAAGCAAGCCCTTCATCATATAAACAGCGGCTCCCGCCTAAGAAATTTTTAAAAAGCGGTATTAGCTCAGTTTTTATAGGGCAAGCGCAAGCGCTGAAATTAGATTCAGTCTAAAAAACAATCAATTTACAAGGTAGTTCAAATCCAATCCGGTATATAATAACAAAAAGATGCTTGCAGCATTATGATGAATTAGGCGCTAATGATGCCTTATGTCCAAACGCTAAAGCAGACCATAAGTCCTCAATACTATTGATAAAAAAATCAAAAAATAATGCTCGTTTTCTTTCCCATAACGAGCGCTTAGTATGCAATCTTGCAAGTGCTTTTTTAAATAGTTTACAGCCAAGCTGCTGCAGCTGATCAACAAAAAAAGCAAGCATCATCAAATGAGCAAATACGGTGCTCAAATGTTTATTACCATGACCAAAATTGTGCTCAAACTGATATCCTTGATTTTTTAATGTATTAAACGTTTCATTTTCTATCTTATGTCGTGCCCGTCCTCCTCTCATAATTTTGTAAGCATTCTTTTCAGTTAAGGGAATATTGGTTACCCAAACCCAACGCTGTTTTTTACCATTATCATGCACCTCCCAATACTCTAAAACGTTCACTATACAATCAAGGTGAGTATCATTAATTGCAATTTGATTTGACCAACTAAAACGATGAGTTATTTTGCCTTCTCTCACTTCATGAGTAGCTCGAGGCAATGCATTAAACTCTTCAAACAAATGTTTATGATCCCCTTCTTTGGCAACCAGGATGAACCAATGATCATCATCACATAAGCGTTTGATGAATGGAGCATTTGAAAACAGACCATCCCCTGTAAAAATTAGCTTTAAATGAGGGTGCTCGCGTTTCAGATCATTAAGAAAACGCAGGGCCGCATTACGTTCACAGTCGTTTTTATTGGCACCATCTGTTTTCATAATCGGCTCTGGGGCAAAAGGAATCACCACTTTATGGTCTGGATGAACTATGGCTGCTGATAGCATTTGATGGTAGTAACTAATTCGTCCATTTTTATGATGCCGCTGACAACAGTTATCACAGTGCACATCATCTGAATTGAAATAACCTGTTCCATCCAATGGCATCAAATAGCGGTTCTCATAGTATTTGAATAGCTCTAAATGCTTACTTCTCTGGCATTGCGCAAAGAGACGTCGATAAGTGGGTCGGAGTAAGGTTGGCTCAATTTCATCTAAACGCTTTCTCATCTGAGTATCTGAAGGCACTGCTTTAATACCAAAAATATGCTCGAGATTATGGCTAATCATATCCTCTCGATGGTGACGATCAAACTGTAACAGAGAGGGATATTTCAAACTGAATAAAGCATAGCCCGACATTAACGTATCAACTAAACTGATGGGTCTTTGGCGTTTTTTTACTTCTTTAATCGATGCGAAACTTGTTTTAACTGTTTCAACCAAATCTTTGCAACTCAACATCAGATGTCAACTTTAAAATTAAAAATGACATTTTAAATCATAGACTTCGCGAAAAATATCTTTTTAGACAATTAAAACAACTTATTTACAGCGGGTTCCGGCTTCGCCGGGAACCGCTGTCATATAAAGAATCATATTCAGCAACGGCGATGTAAATAGGCGGTAATAATTCCAGATGATCAAAGTTAATGGGCGATGCTTTGATTCGATCGCCGCCCTTTGCAAAATAATGTTCGAAGTACCATTTAATTTTTTCTTGCGTGAGTAAATAGCCTTGGCCATTGCGGCGAATAGAATCATATTGCATGGCAAAATCAACGGAGGGATAAATTAAAGCTAATCCTTGAATCTGCTTATCCCCCTTTTTCTTTGCTTTATGACAGACAGAAAGCGCAAGATTACCACCTGCGCTATCTCCCATCAAAAATACCTGATTCACATCAGCGTGAATATCCTTTAATATTTTTGCTCTTTCTTCAAAAGCAGCGAAACAATCTTCAAGTCCTGCTGGATAAGGAAATTTCGGCGCCAAACGATAATCAACCGCTATGACAATACACTCACTGGATTTCGCAATGCGCCGACAGATGGCATCATGAGTTTCTAAACTTCCAGCCACATGTCCCCCACCATGAAAATGCAGAATCACTGGTAAAGATATTTCAGGTTTGGGATGATAAATTCGTACGGGAATAAGATGGTCACTATAATGAAAAAAACGATTGATAATCAACGGCAACTCTAATTTTGGTAAAGCAAATATTGCTGCAACTTTTTCAGATTGCATGCGAACATCTACCGGTGTATACGATGATTTGCCTTTATTAACCTCATCTAAAAAATCTTGTAATGGTTTGGGTATTTTGTCCGGCATTATCGGTCCTTATTTCTACATGCGTTTTGGAGTTCAATGGAACGAAAACGTACGCTATGCCACTTCTCATAAATTTCATTGTCCGTTTTGAAAGCGAGATGGTCTGGGAAATTGAACGTCACAATCCGTATAGCTTACATCTTATTTGATGTTTCAAATCTGCCTCCTCATTCTTTCATCATAACAAAATATAAAATGGAGTCACGAATCTACATTCCGAATGCTTTGAATTGGATCTCCATATACCATTTTAAAAAATAAGGAGTTCTGAGCATGATCACTGAAGTTAGAATAACAAAAAAATGCTTTAAAAGATTGGAAGAAAACACCATGGCGTTCTTTCTTAAGTAAGAATGAAATTGAATTTATACCTTTGTCCGAAGTCATGACTTTGATTAGCGATTTGATTTTGTCAATAATTATTAAAGGATTTATAAAACAAAACCAACTATCGTTCAAACCGTTATAGAACGAATAGAACAGTTTATAACCGAGGATGAAGGAAAATAATATGAAACTGGCATGGCTAACAGATATCCATCTCAATTTTCTGGAAGTTGAGACTCGTCTACAATACTATGAGGACATTCTAGTTACGGGTTGTGATGCAATATTAATTAGCGGTGATATTGCTGATGCTCCCTCTTTAGACGATCTTCTAAATGAAATGGTAGGGGAAATTAAAAAGCCCATCTACTTTATTGTTGGAAACCACGATTACTATCGGGGAATCATTGCTGATGTTCGCAGGGGATTGACTGAGTTAAGCATAGCGAATGCTAATTTATTTTGGCTGCCAGCGTCAGGTTTGCAACAACTTCCTGACAATACAATTTTATTAGGCCAGGATGGTTGGGCAGATGGTCGTTTAGGTAATTATCAAAAAAGCCCTGTTTCACTCAAGGGAAGCCGTATGATTGCGGATTTATTTCAGGCAAAAATGGTTGGACGACAACAGCTATTACAAAAAATGCAAGAATTAGCAGATCTTGATGCGAATGCGCTGAAAAATGACTTGGCGCAAGCGGTAGAGCAGCAACCCCAAAAGATCATTGTTTTAACCCATGTTCCTCCATTCAAAGAGGCTTGCCAGCATATGGGGCAGGTTAGCGATGATAATTATCTGCCTTACTTCAGTTCGAAAGCGATAGGCGATGTATTGATGCCTTTTGCCATCGATAATCCTTTAATCGATTTTTTAGTTCTTTGCGGCCACACACATAGTTATGCAGGATATCAACCACGAGCTAATTTGATTGTGAGGGCTGGTAAAGCGGAATATTACAAGCCTATTATACAAGAAACAATCAAGATATAATTTTTTATACAAATTTGGTTTTCTGGTGGTATTTCTTCCCAATTATTGATTATCACAACAACCTGAAAGTACTCTATCATGCAAAATTAAAACCGCATCGTAGGGATAGCTTTTATCTGACATGCCATCTGAGCACCCTGCGGGGTTTTTCTTAGCCACTAAAGTTGCTTTGTTTTTGGTTTTTTTTAATGCATGGGTTTCAAATACCATCAAAAAGCCTGTAGGTAATCCCTGAGCCAGTCTAGGTTTTACAGATTTGTATGGCGTTTTTTTTATCTCAGGTGTTTCGTAGACAAATTCTTCCTTACTCATTGTGAATGACCAAAAAGGTTCAGTGCCAAAGCATTTCATTTTTATATTATTTGGATCTATGGGAGGAGAGTCTCCTCCATTCGCATAAGATGTAAGGCTAAACAACATACAGAGCATTATTATTTTTAACTTGCTTAGATATGTTTGCATGCAAAGTTCTCCTTAACTAGGGGCTATTGGGATAGCTCAAGCGGGCAAGTACATGGTCAAGCTTTAACCTTCAATGAGGGCAAAAAAGCAGAACAAATTTGCAGAACTTGGCCGCGCGAAGTATAAAAAGCATAGTATATCTTTTCGGAAGGTTACAAACGATTATATGAATTAGATATGAAGTACACCACATCCAATGGCTTAGAATCGGGCTCAGAGTGCATCATATTACGGATTTGGGTATTCAAAGCCATCATGTTGAAAAAACCAATAATAATCCTCACATTTTAAGTGATAAGCTACTCATAACTAATAAACTCGATCACTCTGGTGAAGTGATTGAGCTATATGGCAAGCTCAAATGGCAATTTGCATTTCATTGATTAATATCAATAAGAGATGGCATGCCAAATACATTCCTAGTATTGAACTACAACACGACGCATGATTCTTGGTTTATCAATAGCAACGGTTCCATCACCAGTATGCATGGTAGAACTGTTGTCCCAGACAATGAGATCATTTTCTCGATACTGATGAGAATAACAATACTTATCTTGAGTATAATGCTCAAATAGTTGTGTAAGCAGTGACTGGCTCTCCGATTCAGACATTCCTAAAATACAATCCGTATGTGTCCAGTTTACGAATATGGATTGTTTTTTAGTAATAGGGTGCGTTCTAATGACAGGGTGGATACAGTCAGGCCTTTGATCACAGGGATTTATAACCAACTCGTATCCAAGTTCTTTACATCGTTGCATTAATTTTTCAGAAAATCCAAAAACGGCATTTAATTCAAGAAGTTGTTTCTGAAAATTTGGTTTTAAATCAGCGAAGGCTTGTTGAGTATTTGCAAATAAGGTATTCCCTCCTTGAGTGGGAACTTTTTCGGCAAAAAGAAATGAAAATTTTGGTGGAACAGGCTCGTAACACATATCAGAATGCCAAATATGAAAGGCAGGACCTGGATAACCAACTGCTTTTCCATCGTCTGTTACATTAGAAACTCTTTATATTTGCAAGTATTGTCTTTTAGCGGATGTGGTTCAATTGGACCAAATAGACCGCAAGTTTTTATTTGTTGTTCGACAGTAAGTTGTTGATCGCGAAAAACCACTATCTGGTGTTCTAAAATAATCTCTTGAATAGTCTGTACTTCAGATTGAGACAACTTAGGGTGAAGTTGAAAGCCGGTCAGCTCTACACCAATAGCATGACTTAAAGGGGAAATTTCAAAATTATTCATAACAGCTACTCTTTTGCACTTTATTGTTAGAAGCCTTAATCGTTTCTTTCCAGTTGTGAAATAAACTGAGGCATTGATAGTACGGCATTAACTAATAAATTCTCACAGTTTATTAAATCTGCATTGTCAAAAATACCGTAATGGCTATGTGCGTAACGCACAGGAATGCCAATGTTTATAGCAGCGCTGCCATGACCGCTTTGCTGAATGTTTGCTCCATCTTGTCCGTAGGAAGGCTCACTTTCCCACTGAATTGGTATGTTATTGCGTTTTGAAATATCAACTAAATATTCAACGAGTTCAGAGTCAGGAAGCATGCTTGATTCATAAATAAAAAGACTGGGGCCTTTGCCAAGTTGTGGTCCATTTTTATTCGTGAATTGCATGGGATAATCATGGGCGATTCCAGCTTCAACATTTAAGACAACGTCAGGGTTCAATCGTTGGCCTATGATTTTAGAGCCTCGCATACCTAATTCTTCCTGGGTGGTAAAAGCAAAAATGATGTTCAATTGTTTTTGTAATTTTGTATTTGTTTTTAACGATTCGATGACTGAAAAGAGTGCTGCGATTCCGAGGCGATCATCAAGTGCTTTACCCAGGGCAAACGCATGAGTGCTCAAAAAATACCATTTAGTACTTTCTGTGCATAATCAGATTGCAAGGTTGCTTTGTACCGCTTGGCTTTTATCCCTTTTTTACATGATTTTTCGTTACGTAACGCATTAACTGCAACATGTCTAAACACACCGAAATTTTCCGAGGCATTGTCTCGCCTGACTCTAGAATCGTCTTCTCTAAATGACACATCGAGCACCCAGTGTAACTGATTCTCGACAGCCCAATGCTTTCTAACTGCATTAGCAAATATTTTAGCGTCTGGAGCTATTGATACAATAAAATATCGGGTTTCAGAAGTTGTTTTACCATCGATATAACGTTCTGATTCAACCATTCCAATGCCTTGCAAAGAAGCCCATCGTCCAGGATTGCTAATAGTATCCAACATGTCGCTAATCCAATATCGGCGCAGCTCGACACGACCATGGCCTTTATGAGCTTCCTCAAAATAATCATACCGGACATTCTTAAATTCAAATCGGCGAGATGTTTCAAAAAAATCGATTATTTCTTCGTGAAGTTGTTTTTGGTTATCTTTTACAGCCAGTACATAGTCTGCTTCTTTGTTAACTATTTTTTCCGCAATTTTCTCTTGGCAACCCATGGCATCAATGGTCACAATGCAACCCTTGATATCCAATAAATCAAGTAAAGCTGGGATAGCCGTAATCTCATTTGATTTATCATCTGTCTTTTTTTGACCGAGAACAACGCCATTTTCAGCAGCATATGCACTCACCATGTGAATCGCAGACTTACGTTTTTTCTTGTCATATGAATGACGCAGGGTTTTTCCATCAACTGCTATAATTTTACCGTCGGTTGCTTCTTCAACTGCTGCCATCCATTTAATGAAGCAGCTTTGTAATTCTTCTGGATTGAGACTGGACACTATCCTGGCGATCGTGTCATCAACTGGAATGCCTTTCTTAAAAAAACCGCGTTCTTGAAGCCAATTTAAACGAGCATGTCCAACTTCTTCTATATCCTGCCAGCCTTCAGCTCCACAAATAACTGCTAAAACACACAGAATAAGGATATCGATCAGTTCATGATCAATTTTGCTTTCTTGACGTGGATCGCGAATTATTGAAAAACATTCTACTAATGATGACATTTTTGCTCCTTTATAAATAAAGGAGCTATGAGATCACATAATCAGTTTAATTTAAAGGCACTCGTGATCTTGCCCTGGTGCTTTACCTTGATAAAAACGGCCAAAACGTTTAAATTTTACATCTGGAACGATCGTTAAGCCGGGCCTTATCCCCTTTTCCTTCAACTGTTTTGAAGACAAACCCGTATCCAGAAAAAATTGGTTAAGATTGATTTTGGGAGCCTGGGTAAAGTCAGTGAGAATATGGGGTGGATCAATTCCGCTGATGGCTGTAATTGATCTTCCCTTAGACAATACGATTCGCCAGGAATGAGCCCAAATGGCATGCTGTGACCATCCGCCTAATGGCATTACTCGTAAATACCCTTTTTCATCAATATCTGTAATGACAAAGCCAACCTCATCCATGTGAGCCATTAACAATACCGTTTTAAGATTAGGATTATAAGTATGAAATCCGAATAAAACATTGCCTAGTTTATCGACAGTTATATCCCCTCTCTTATCTTTTAATTGATTAACGACATAATTTCGGATCGTTTGTTCATTTCCACTGGCACCATCCAGATTACTTAATGCTTTGACTCGCTCAATCGTTTTAGTGTTATTTACAGCTTTTTGCATTAGATTGTTGGGAGCAGAAAAAACGGTGCCCCCAAACAATAAACTTAATGCAAAGAGTATAGGCATGCTCTTAAGCATCGAGCGCCTCCGCATTACTCCAGACATTAAAGTCACCAATTTGCTGAAAGCCAAACCGTTTGTATATGTTTAGACCATCAGGTGAAGCTTGCAAAACAGAAACTTGTTGGCCAAGAGATTTGGCTTCTTCCAAGGCTCTATAAAACAGCGCAGTTCCATAACCTTTTTGACGTTCTTCGGGACGTGTGGAGATATCAAAAATGCCCGCACAGTCTGTTAAAAATAATCCTGCGGTACTAACTGCTTTTCCATTAATATAACCAACAAATAATTTTAGATCTGGGCGGTCTTGTGCAGGAACCAGATGAAGTTGCTGATAATATCTTTTTACTTGGGCTTCCTCAGGGTAGGGCGCGAAGATAGATGACAATACTTCACCAAAATCATTAAAGTCCGCATCGGTCTCACATTGCTTAATTTCCAATTGACCAGGATAACTGTATTCCGGTAAAGATAACAAATTTGCAACCATGCCAACATCATACTCATCATGATTAAAACCGGCAGCTTGTAGAGTTTCATCAGTGTATTCTGTTTGGCTGCTTGGCCCAACCCACCAGGCCATGGGGAAATTTTTTTCTCGATAATAATCAAAGACTCTTTTTGCCGTAGAGCCGTCAATTTGTCCTCCGAAAGCGGTATTAAATGTATCGGAAGGCAGAGCCGAGTTGACAACCAATGTGCTGCCTATTTCTATGACATCCATTTTGGGGTGTCTGGCAGGAATATAGGCTAATTTTTCGCGCATATTATTTTCCATGCGGATTTTGATGAGTTCGTTATTGTTCAAATCATTTGCAGTTAACATCAGTGTCTCCTAAAGTGTGATTAATGAGCCGGGTTATTTCATTAACCCTGTCTGTCAGATAAAAATGGTTTCCAGGAAAGGGATGGTATATGATTTTTTGATGACTTTCTAATTGCCACTTTTCTAAGGTTTCTTTGTTTATCCACTCATCTTGTTCGCCATAAAGTATATGCATGGAGGATGCAAGTTTGACGTGTTCAGAGTGCTGGTATGTTTCACATAATCTGAAGTCCTGATACAGCGTCGGGAGAAAAGGCTTTAAATCTTCCAAGCCAAGTTGGTTATCTATTCCTCCCATATGCCTCATTTGTTCAACTAATTGTTCTTCATTAAGTTTGTGAAGCAGGGCTCTTTGGTAGGGTTCGGATGGTGCTCGATGTCCTGACAAAAACAAATGCCTTGTGGTTAATTCATATTCTTCCTGAAGCATCTTTGCTAACTCAAAGGCGATTAATGCACCCATACTATGCCCAAAAAAAGCAATTTCCGAATTCGGATACAATGAAATTTCTGCTGCTAAATGTTGGCAAAGTTTGGGTAATTCACCATAGGCAGGTTGTTCGAAGTATCGACCTCGCCCAGGTAGTTGTGCGTATTGTCCTGAAATATTAGGTGCCAATTTAGCAAGCCAGTGATGGTAATACTCACCGCTGCCGCCAGCAAAAGGGAAAAATATTAAATTGATCTTGTCGTTTGTTAAGGGTTTTTGAAGTAGTTTTACCATTCTTATAATTCCTCAAACTCATAATCGTCGGTTTGTTCGAAATTTGACAGGTAAACCTCATTAGATTGAGGTTTGGCAACCTCCTGCATGACTGATTCCGTCAACTGCCCTAAGGTTGGACAATCAAAAATTGCTGTGTAAGTTAATTTAAGCCCTGTCAGCAGATTAATCTGCTGAGCTAAGGCAATAGCCGTTAATGACTCGCCGCCGACTTCAAAAAAATTATCAGTGGATTGCCAGTTATGTTGTCCTAGCACTTTGTTCCATGCTTCGAGAACTTTCGACTTTATATCAGGGTTTACTACCGAATTATTAGTTAAGGTTTCAGCATCGTAATTTGGTTCGTTATCAGGCATTCCTGGCATTGGTATATGGGTTTTGTTGAATCGATAAGTAGGTTTTTTATGAATTAGCAATGAGCCATCAATGGAATCAACTGGTGCTGGACCTAGGATAATATGTGCATTGGTACCTCCAACACCTAAGGCTGATACAGCAGCATAGCTATTATTGTTTAAGGGTTGTGGTTGTGAGTATAACTGGAAGTGTGGCTTAAGATTTGGCATTGTTAACTCAGCATAAGGCTGTGGGAACGTTGCTTTTCGATTCAGTGCTAAAACTGCTTTTAAAGTGGAGGCCAAACCACTGGCGACATCCAAATGTCCTATATTTGCTTTAATCGAACCTAAAGGGATGGAACGCCCATCACCATAGACTTGTTCCAGGGCAGTGAGCTCAATTGCATCTCCGATTTTAGTCGCAGTACCGTGACCTTCAATGAAATCAATTTCATTTGCCTTGATATCGGCATTGTCCAGGGCTTCTCTCATCACATCTATTTGTGCATCCACGGAAGGGGCTGTATAACTCATTTTTCGGTGACCATCATTATTCAATGCACTGCCTTTAATAACCGCGAGGATTGGTTGGGCATTTTCTATAGCTAACCTAAGACTGGATACTATCAATACCACAACCCCCATACCTCCAACTGTACCATTGGCATCATGACAATAAGGATGGCATTGACCTGTTTGTGAAAAGATCATTCCCTCCACCAGGGGCATGGGTTTCACGATAGGAAACGTTACCGATGCTGCTCCAACGATTGCTGTATCACATTCGTTATTTTCAATTGCACGCTTGGCTTGATGTAGAGCCACTAAGCCACTGGAGCAACCTGTTTGTATAGACATGGCAGGCCCTTGACAATTAAATTTATAAGCGATGCGTGTGGCGCTGTAATCTTTGTCATTGTTAATTAAAATCTGATATTGATTAATTGGATCGGAGTATTCAGTTAATAAGGCTTGCCAATAAAAAGGGTTGGCAGAGCAACTGGTAAACACGCCAGTTTTATTATTCTCAATCAAAGGTGTTTTGATGTTGGCATTATCTAAGGCTAGCCAACTGCTCTCAAGCAATAGGCGTTGTTGAGGACAGATCATACTTGCTTCTTGTTTGGTATAATGAAAAAAAGAAGCATCAAAACAATCTACATCATCAATTTCTGCCATGTAAGCAATTTGATTTTGTAAAGGGTTTGTTAATTGATTACGAATAGCGCTGTATTGATTATCTAGATTATTCATTAAATCCAGAGGGGTTTGACAAGCCGGTAATCTCATGTGAAAACCAATGATAGCGATGCCTTGATCATCTTTATGCATAACATTCCTCTTTCGATATTGGACTCTTTTGGTGGCGCAGCTCAACTTCGTTGATTTGTTGTTCTAACGTGGTATAGCGAAAGACATCTATTACCGAAAAGGAAATAGTACTGAAATGGCTGTTAATAATTTGGGTAAGTTGTATAGCTTTTACTGAATTGCCGCCTAAATCAAAAAATGAAGCCTGATATTGCGATTTTGCTATTTTTATCCTCAAAACGGATTGCCAGCATTCGCATACTTTTTGTTGAATATTTGTGAGTTCCTGCTGAGATGAGGCAATCACTTCCTGTTTAGGATTGGGTAAAGAAGATACATCTATTTTACCATTAATCGTTAAAGGAAAGGCTGAAAGATGGATACAATGACTTGGAAGGGCGAAACTGGGTAATTGACTGGCTAAAAAATGATGCAGTGATTCCCGGTCCAACTCGTATTTTGCCAAATAATAAGCCACTAAAAATTGGATGCCTGTTTCGCTATGTATAACCTTCAATTCAGCTTGTTCTATTTGCGGATGAGCTAATAAGGCTCCAATGATTTCATTTTTTTCTAATCTGTGACCGTTTAACTTAAATTGCTTATCGATACGGCCGCAATAGTGAAATTTTCCTGAATTATCCAGTAGGGCAAGATCGCCTGAGCAATAACATGGCGTGGCATCAATATTGATAAATTTCTTGGCGGTTAATTCTGGATTATTCCAATAGCCCTTACTTAAACCTTCCCCAGATATAATGAGTTCTCCCGGAAAATTAAGCGGTAGAGGTTGGTTGTGCATACCTCGAATTTGCAAACCCATATCGGACAAAGGCTTACCTATATCGATTGTAGGTTGGTTAAAATCAATTTCTGCTACGGTTGCATGGACGGTGACTTCTGTGATGCCATAAAGATTAATCAGTCTCGTAGTTTCAGATTGCTTTTGTTGCCATAACTTGATGATATCTTGGGTTAGGGCTTCTCCACCAAAAAAGACAAAACGGGGAGAAAAGTTTATAGTGTTTTGAGTGTTCAATAAGTTTCTCAAGGCTGTTGGAGTCTGGCTTAGCATGGTGACTTGCTCAGCTTCTAAGAGCTTGGCAAATCGTTGTGGCGATGCCGTTGTTGGCTCATCGACTATGAGTAATTTTGAGCCAGTCAATAGAGCACCAAATATTTCCCAAACTGAAAAATCAAATGCGTAGGAATGGAAGAGTGTCCAAACGTCATCGCTGCGAAAATCTAACCAATCTGTACAACTATTAAAAAGACTCAGGACATTTTTATGGGTTATCGGAACGCCTTTGGGTTTACCGGTAGTACCTGATGTATAGATGATATAGGCCAAGTTGCGGGGATTATTTTTAATGGTAAATATACCGCTCGTAGACTCAATGAGTGTATCAATGAAGAGATGATTAGACGCTGCTTCAGACGGGTTATCATCATGGATTAGCCAATCAATATTTGCATCTTTTAAGATATGATTGGTTCGTTCAAATGGATTCCTTTTATCAATCGGAACATAATGACATCCGTTTAAAAGCACACCCAAAATGGCTGCAACACAACGCCAGTTCTTGTTAACAGATATCCCAATAGCACTTCCAGGTGAAATGTTTCTGTTGGCTAATTGTTGTGCAATATTACGACTGATATCAAACAGTTCTTTATAAGTCAGTTTTTTTTCAGGACATTGTAATGCGATATTGTCGGGATATGTTTTCGCTATTTGAAATAATTTTTCTGTGAGTTGGCGATGCCCTTGATAGGATTGAAACTGCTTGTGTTGATTGATAGTAGCAAGTTGTTTGGCGGGAACGATATTCAACTTTGAAAGGGGTGTATTTAATTGATCGGATATCGAAGAAATCAGAGTTTCATAGCATTGTGAAAGGCTTTCTAGCATGGGCTTAGTAAAATATGTTTGATTTGATTCAAGCCAAATCGTTAGATGGCCATCAGTTTCTGGAATTAGAGAAAGGATCAGTGGCGCTTTATTACGATTTTGCGGAATAAATTTTAGCTTGCAAATAGCGTCTGGGAGCTGAAAAGCAGATTGAGCAAAGTCCATAAAACTGAAAATAATATCAAAACAGCGAGGAGGGTTCGGCATAGCCTTAAGCACAGCTTCGATGTCGATGGTATGATGTTCAAGAGTATCAAGCAGTTGTTGGTGTTGACCGGCTAAATAATCTGATAATTTTTTTTCTTCTTGAAAATGACTATATACTGGCAGGCTTTTTGTTAAACAACAAACTTTCCTCAGCTCCGGAGTAAAACGATTGGCAAATGGAACGGCTACAAATATTTGCTTGCCCAAATCCAACTTATGCAATAAACATTGAAATAAACCAAGCAATAGTGAAGCGGGTGTAATTTCTAATTGTTGGGCAACACTCTTGATGTGGTTATAAGCATCTGAATCAATCTTGTTTTTTAAAAATAAGGCTTTCTCTTGCGAAATTTGGCTGGGCGTTATGAATTCGGCCTTCTGGCTTAATTGCTGCGTCCAGTACTGTTGTGTATTCAATAGATTGGAGCTTGCAATACGATATGGTGGTGTAAGGGCTTGCTGCGCATTTTCCAAAGTGCTGACTAGCTCTTTGGATGAGTAGTAATATGATATTTTTTCAAAAAGTGACTGTAATCCATATCCATCTATACTGATGTGAGGCATTGTTATTAATAAGCGGGCTTTATCCATACCATTGGTGATGAGGATGATACGAATATGGCCTGGATTAGTTAAATCAAAGGGTTTATTGATAAACGAAGAGGAAAGCTGTTGCATGAGCGAAGGGAGTTCATGCTCTGAATTTGAAAATGGAACCACTAAGACTTTTATGGGGACTTGCTTATAGGTGAAAGTAAAATTTCCTTCCATGTTGTCTTGTACACAATACTGACGATGGAAGGTTGCTTCATTATAGACAACGGTTTCAATGGCCTCAATTAATCTTGCTTGATCAAATTTTCCTTTAATATCAATAGCAACAGAGACATGATAGGCTTGCTGATGTTGTTGATAAAGCTGCCACATGGTTTTCTCTATTGGCATACGATTGGAGCTTTTCTGCATGGTGGAACAATGTTCTAATTGTTGCTCTAGCTTTGTAAGGCTTATTTTTTTGTTTAGAATTGTTTTCAGAGTAGTTTTGCCAATATTAAATTGCTCCAGTTGATGCAGGAGATGGACTGCCCGAAGAGAGTCGCCACCTAAATCAACAAAGGATTTATCTAAATGGATGGGGCATCCTAATACCTGTTTGCAAATATCCTCAAAGGTAGGCGATGTAGATATAGATTGAGAAGCATCATCCTTTTTAATATGCATCTCAGCGATAGTTAATGCTTGTCGACGACATAGCTTCCCATTGGGTGTTCTTGGGAGAGGATGAGTTTGCATAATGCAGTGTGAAGGAATCATATAAGTCGGCAATGTTTTTGCCAGATGTCGTTGGATAGCATCTTGAATTAGATTGTTTGAATTTGCTCTAATTATCGCAACAAGTTGGGGAAGGTTATGTTTGTGTATTACAATGATGACACATTCGATAACCTCCGGATGCAGGTAAAGACAGCTTTCAATTTCTTCTAATTCAATACGATAACCGCGAATCTTAACTTGAAAATCTATGCGGCCACAAAAATGAAGTTGATGTTCATCGTCCCAGTAACCTAGATCCCCCGTTCGGTATGTTTTTTGATTTGGCGGCGAAGGATTGTCTATGAAGGCCTTTGCCGTTAACTCGGGCTGGTTTAGATAGCCCAAACTTAAACCATGCCCACTTAAGCCGATTTCACCAACTTGGACGCCATTTTCTTTTTCTTCAGGATTAAGCAAGGTTATTGTAGTGCCTGGTATGGGTATGCCGATTGGCACTTGCTGAGGGATGGGCATATCTTTTCTACAATGATAGACTGTTGAGTAGGTGGTATCTTCCGATGGTCCCCAGAGGTTATAAATCGCTTGAATATGAGCTTTTTGATAAAGCGCCTTTACTAAATCAGAAGTGAGTACTTCACCAGCTAAATTGATAGTATGACAACTGGGCGGAATTTTATTGACACGTAATACTTCTCTAATAGCCGAAGGTACTGTATTAATAAGGCTGATGTCGAAATCCATGTCAGCTTCAATTAGGGATAATATATTTTCAACCAAGTAAATTTTTGTGCCGCAATACAGGGGTACAAAAATTTCAAATACAGATAAATCGAATGTTGTAGTAGTCGAGGCTAATACACTACGTAATACAGATGGTGAGTAATAACTTCTTGCCCAGTTTAGTAATTGATGAATGCCTTTCTCCGCAATCATAACACCTTTGGGTGTGCCTGTAGAGCCGGATGTAAATAATAAATAAGCCAGGTCTGGAGGCAAGGAAGAAGTTGAAATTTTGAGGGGTTGTAGGTTAGAAAGCGGCATGGTTTTAACATCACCAAGCCAGCTAAGATCCATTGACTCATCATCTACTATACAAACGGCGGGTTTCGCCATTGCCATCAACGATTTTTTGCGCTCAGTCGGGTGATTTTTATCTAAAGCCAAGTATGGATTACCCGTATACCAACAAGCCAGCATTAAGGTTATTAGAGATGGGGTACGGTCAACATGTAATGCAACGAGGCCTTGAATTTGCATTAATTTTTGTCCGACTTCTATGATGTTATGCCATAGTTGCGCATAGGTTATGATCCCATAAGCCGATTCAATGGCTATCTTTTCCGGTTGAAACCGGGCGTGCGCTTCAATGGCAGACAATAAAAACGAACATCGTTGCATACCTTCTCCTTTACACCATCAATGCCTGTTTATCTTCAGCGTCTTTTACTAATCGTTCCACGTATTTTGCAAAAGCAGCTAATGTCGGATATTCATAAATAGCCATTGCATGCATCTTGATGGGATAGTTTTTTGTAAGTTCCGAAATAAACTGAATTGCGATTAATGAATTTCCACCAAGCGTGAAAAAATCATCTTCCAATACGACCTTGTCAATACCTAACAAATCTTCCCAGGTACGGGCAATGGATTTTTCCATATCTGAATCAGGTTCTGTGAGGTATGGATCAAGCGTTCTTTTTTGTTTTTGTTGTGCCTTGGTAGAAATTAACGATTGCAATGAGCCAACACGACTCCAGTTTTCTATGACCTGATTAAAATCAATGGTTGAAACCACGACTCTTGGGCCTAGCTGGCTTGAAAATAAGCGACGATAAACTTCAAAAATCTCCGATTTTTCCATTTTATTTTTGATGTGTTCTTCACTAAGTTTGGCAAATTGGACTTGAGCTGAATAATTACGCGCACGAGCTTCATTGACAGCGCCCCAGTTAATGGCCAGAACATTGTTAAACCCACGATTTAGGCAATGTTCAGCGTAGGCGTCAATATAGGCGTTAGCTGCTGTATTATCGAGTTGTCCCAAACCTCCAATAATACTGTTCATGCTTGAGCATAATATTAGAAAATCTAAAGAATGGTTTAAAAAAGTACTGCAGACATTATTGGTGCCGATGACTTTGGGAGCAAATACCTGCTCTAGAGAATTAACTGTTTTATGGCGTATCATACCGCTATCAACAACACCTGCAGCATGAACAACACCTGATAATGGACCATATTGATTTTCTATGTGTTTTTTAACATTTTGTAATGAGGTAATATCAAGAACATCAGCGGTCAGTATTTCTATCTGAATTCCCTGTTTTTCAATGTTAGTAATCAGATTAATTTTTTCAGTGATGGCGTGATTGGGCTTTTGCAACTGCCATGTTTGCCATTCAGCTCGATTAGGAAATTGCATGCGGGTGGTCAAAAAAACTTGCCCTTGGTGTTGGCCGCCAATAAATTCTGCTAATTCAATACCAAAATTACCTAATCCACCGATGACAAGGTAATTTTTGCCTTTAGCAATACTTATTTTTCCGATTGTATTGTCATCTATGCGAGTAGGTTGGTAGGCTTTTATAAAACGACTTTTTCCTCTCAATGCCAATTCAGCATTTTCTTTGCGATGCAATTCTTCCATTAGTGCGGGTAATATTTGCTTCGAATTTAGGTTATCAACATCAATTAATTGACAGGCTAAATCATCATATTCTTTAGGAAGCACTTGAGACATGCTCTGCATCATGGCATTAATGGGGATAACGATTTCATTGCCAGATACATTGGCTGTGTGATTGGTAATAATTTGAACTAACCTTGGAAAGGTCATACTTGTAGCTTCTAAGCTTTGTATCGTATACAAAAGAGAATATAAACCCTTATCCAGACAGCTTTCCTGATCTTTGTCTTCATTGCTTAAACTCCAGCAATGAATCATTGTTTCAGGCATCAAAGACTGACTTTTAAGTCTGGTAAACAAATGCTCATAATCTTCTTTTTTTCTGGGGTTTAAACGAAAATTGATCTCAGACGATTGACTAAAAGATTCAGCTGCATTCACCGTTATAATGGTTGCACCAAGGACTTCAAGTTCTTGTTTATATTCTTTAACTAAAGTAGCTTCATTTTCGAATAGTAAAATCGTTTTTTTATACTCTTTTAGTGGAGGCAGAGGGGATTGGCGCCGCTGCCAATAGGGTAGGTAAAACCACCGACTGATGTCTTGTATTTTCTGGTTTTTATTTTCATTTTGATCTACCCAGAAACATTCTTTTTCAAAAGGATACTTAGGCAGTGGCACATGTCTGAATGGGATAGGGTTTTCTCTATCTAATGTATAAACGGCGCCGCTTAAGTAATTTTTAAGAACCGCCTGTGGATTTTCAAATATCTCCTGATTTAATGTAGACGGTGTTTTTAAGTTAACTTGTTTCGCTTCCGATGGATAATTAAATACTGATAGTTTATCTATGGCTTCTTGAACATGACTGGCGACTATACCAAAACGATACTCAAAATTATTTTGACCCAAAAGTAATGTTGCTGATAAATCATGTAAATTTAGGTCCGGGTTTTTCTGTAACATTTCTACGCATTTTTGGATTCTTTTTTCTAAAGCAGCTGGGGATTTAGCTGCAAATACCAATGCCTTGTTTTGCGGAACATTCATTTTTGAAGGTTCTTGGATAAATTCTTCTATAATAAGTTGGACATTGGTGCCGCCAATACCAAAAGAGCTGATAGCAGCTATGCGACGCCCTTCGATTGGCTCCCATGGTTGAAGACTTGTATTAAAATAAAAGGGTGAGTTAGATAGGTCACATTTTTCATTGACTTTAGTAAAATTGTGGTTTGGAGAAATGGTTTGATGCTTGAGATCTTCCAGCACTTTAATAAGTGCGGTGACGCCAGAAGCACAGTCAGTATGACCAATATTTGCTTTAACTGAACGTAAAGCAATACTCTGAGGGGGACAGTCGTTATAAACTTTCTGTAACCCCTTGTATTCAATAGGGTCGCCTACATAAGTTCCAGTGCCGTGTGATTCAATATAACTGACTTGTTGAGGTTGAATATCTGCATAAGCCAGCGCTGTTTCCATCGCTTTTAACTGACCACTTACAGATGGTGCCATATAACCAACTTTATCTTTACCGTCATTATTGGCATAACTGGCGATGATCGCTGCGTGAATAGTATCCCCGTCATTTATCGCATCTTCAAGCCGTTTTAGCAAAACAAAACCAATCCCGTTGGCAAATACTGTTCCTGTAGCATCCTCTGAAAAAGGGCAGCAGCGACCATCCGCAGCCAGTATTCCATCCTGTTCGTAGATATAACCAAATTGAGATAGAGTTTTAATATTAACGCCACCAGCCAAAGCATTATCGCATTCAAAATGCAACAACGACTTACAAGCCTCATGAATAGCCAGCATAGATCCAGAACAGCCAGATTTCACACTAAATGATGCGCCTTGCCAATTGAAATGATATGCAATTCTTGTACTCAAAAAATCTGGTTCATTTAAGAAAATCAAATGACTTTTTGTTGATTCATTGCCTGTCTGATAATGTCCTTTTAAATTATCATTAAAATAACTATTAACACTACTGGCTACATAACAACTGGTATCTCCCTTTAAACTTTCAGGAGCATATCCGGCAGCTTCAACTGTATGGTAGGCACATTCCAGAGCTTTACGTATTTGGGGATCCAACAACTCAGCTTCTTTGGGGCTATAGCCGAAAAAGCGAGCATCAAAGCATTGGAAATCTTTTGGACCACCACCTACATTGATAAAATTAGAATCTTGATAGATCGCTTCATCTAAGAAGTTAGATTGATCTTCAGGACTGGAACGCGAAAGTCCGCTTTTATTTTGGGAGACAATTTCATAAAATGCTTGAGGATCATCTGCACCAGCAACTTGACAATTATATCCAATGATTGCAATTTTATTTTCTGTTTCCATTAACAGCTCCGGACTTTTTGATTGAATTTTCGACGTTTTTTAAGGTTTTCCTTTCTGGAATTGGCTCGATTGATACTATTTTTTTGAACATTTTGATTGTCATTGCCTGGCTTCAGAAATTTCCCAAGTTTACTAATTGTTGGGTAAGTAAAGAGATCAATGATGGTTAAAGATGAACTGAAAACAGTATTTATATTATTTATCAGCTGTAAAGCCAGTAAAGAATGACCTCCGAGTTCAAAAAAATTATCGTTAATACCAATTTGTTCGATACCTAATATATCTGACCATATAGCCATAAGTTTTTTATCGTTATCGTTTGTTGGTGGAACAAAAGCTACTGTTAAATCGGGTCGGCTATCCTTAACTGCATTGATTTTGTATTCAAGTCCTTGTTTAAGGACCCAGTTTTGATAGCGTGTTGTCAATGAACCAGATGCCACGATGATAGAAGCAACCGGGGAAGCCAGCCATTGTTCAATAAATTGTTGGCCAACTTCAGGTCGGATGGCCAATTGATCCAGATGAGAACCAAAAGCACCTTGCTGGAAGGTTTCTGGCTCTTCGTCTTGATTACCAAACTCCCATGCTTCCCAGTTAATGGATGTCCAGGGAATGGATGATTGTTTATTTTGACGTTCAACGAAATGATCAATAAAACTATGGAGACCTGCATATACATACATTCCTATTCCTGCCAGAGTGGAGGAAATGGAGGAAATAACATGAACAGATTGTATGGGTAAAAGCTTTGTAACTTGTGCAATATTATAGAGTCCTTGCCTTTTTGCATAAAAACAATGTTCAATGAAATCAGGACATAGATCATTAATTAGTCGATAATGTTCAGAAGCCTCAATACCAGCTGCATGAATGAGTAAATTCACAGGGCCAAAAAGATCAATAGCGTTTGTTAAGGCGGCTTCTAAGCTATTTAATTTTCCAATATCTGCTTGAATAAATCGGCAATTTTGATCATTAGCGAGTTGAGCGATAAGCTCATTTTCTGTATTTTGTCCAACAATCTCGTCTTTTTTTCTTCTTTGAATCAAACTGAGTTTAATATCAGGGATTGATTTCAATGCCTTGATGTATTGTTGCCCCACGTGACCACAGCCACCAATAATGACAATATGTTTTAACTGCTTTGTAGTATTAATCGGTATGGGTTTGGGTAATGCGCTGACTTGAAAAAACTCTGCAAAAAACTGTTCGTCACGTAAAGATAATATGGGATGAGAAGAATCAATAAGAAAATTTAAATGTTTGATAAGATTAGATGGCCAGTTATTGTTCATTATATCCACTAAGCAAGATGGTAAATTTGATTTTTCCTGATTAATCGTTTTTACCATGCTTTGTAATATGGTTTGCTCAGGGGTTGCCACGGTCATCAAATTACTACTTTTATTGGCAACGATGATTTGTTTTGCTACCCAGTTCGGTTCTAATATTTTTGTCAATTCAATTTGAAACAATAATTGTTGATGGACAAAATTTTTCCAATCAGAATCTTCTGTCTCAAGCAGTGGTAATGTATTGATGATTACAACCGGTTGGTTTGACGTTGAGTATAATTCTTTAATAAGGGATTTGATTTTCAAGGTTTCATTTGCTTCCCATTGCCATGTTTTTATGGGAAGAGAGTCAGGCAAAAGAGACAGAATTGTTTCACAAATAAATTTTGAATGATGCAGGATAACTATGGGATGTTCATGTTGTTTTGAAGTTAAGCTTGACACTTGTTGCCATAACTTAACATAGGGTTTCAATGCATTTGGCTCCCCTATTGGCTCACTTTTTTCCTGGGGATGAGTGGGTATCACCCAGCAATTTTTTTCGCTGTAAGGGTATGGTGGTAAGGATAAAGGCTGACCCTTGCAGAGATTATCTCTGATATTTTCCCACTTAGGATTAATCCCTGCTTGCCATAACTGACTGAACGCTTTATAGAAACAAGACCAGAAGTTAGAACTGTCTTTAGGATGAGGTATTGTATTTATGGATACGGCCTGATGTCGAGATACAATTTGTTTGACAAAAGTAGTTAAGGTAAGGCCTGGACCAACTTCGCAGTAAACAGGTTGGTATTTCTGTTCGATCAATTCAATGCCAGCTTTAAATTGAACAGTTCCTCTGAGTTGTGAGCACCAATAATCGGGATTTTTCAGCGTATTTTCATCATGAATAAGCCCAGTCGCATTTGACACGATTGGAATGAGAGGAGGTTTAAAAGTAAGGTTATCAAAACAAGATTTAAATTCGTCTAAAATGGGCTCTAAAAGCTCAGAATGAAAGGCGTGATTTATCGGAAGATACTGATAAATGATTTGTTTTGTTTCAAGCTTAGCAACGAGTTTTTCAATGTTTGAAACGGATCCTGAAACCGTTAATAAATTTGGGGAATTGATGGCAGCAACACTAACACCATCGTTCAAAAGTGGTACTATGTTTTCATGGCTGCTAACAACCGAAAGCATTTTGCCTGGGGCTGTCATGGACATTAGAGTTGCTCTTTTATATACCAATCTAGCTGCATCACCAAAGCTTAAAACGCCACTAACGACTAAAGCACTGAATTCGCCCAGGCTGTGGCCAATGAGGATGGTAGGTTTTAGACCGATTTTTTGGATCAAAAAATTTGCCAGTGCAACTTCAAACCCCAATAATGCCATCTGGGTATGTTGTGTTTGATATAATGTTGTGTTTTCGGATTCTTCAAAAACAATCTCATGGAAATTTTCACCACTAATTTGATTAAGAATCAAAAAATATTGATCTATGAGTGACTTAAAATAACTATTTTCCTCGTATAGGGTTTTTCCCATACTAACATATTGCGAGCCTTGCCCTGGGAACAGGAAGGCCAAAGGGATATCTGTAAAACATTTCTCCGGCATTGGGCTTTGCAAACGACTAAAGATTTGTTTTTTAAGGCTGTCAAGATTTTCAGCGTAAAAGGCACATCGAAAATCGAAAGAATTTAGATGGAATTGAGTGGTTGCTGCGAGTGACGCTAACTTTGTCTCAGGTAAAGACTCGCTAAATTCTAAAAACTGGCCCAGTCTTTTTTGAAGGGCTTTTTTATCTTTTGCAGAAACCAGAATGGCAGGGGAAGTATTCGACTGAACATTCCTGTTTTCAGGAACAGTGGTCAGTATAACATGAGCATTGGTTCCACCAATACCTAAGGCAGTAACGCCAGCTGCAAGAACCCCTTCTTTTGGTAACGGTTTTGATTCTTTGTTAATATAAAAACATCCATTGTCGAAATTTAATGCTTTATTTGGCTTGTTAAAATTAATTTGAGGTGGCAGCAAACGATATCTTAATACAAGAAGGGATTTGATGATTCCTGCAAAACCACTTACGGTATTGTAAGTTACAAAAAATTATATAATGGCCATTAAGAGAGTAGCCCCTTATTGTAAAAATAAAGGGCACGGGCGTGAGCGACCGTCGCGGAATAGGTTTTAACAACCGTCTGGATCAAGGTACTCTAGCCCTGCTCTCGAAACGTTTGAATAGTTGAAAGGACTCTGATTAAAGAACGTCCGCTTACAATCCTAAACAATAAAATTTCGAGGCGCGCATGTCATTATACAGTAATTATATTGGTATCGATATTGGAAAAATTTCTTTTGTTGTAGCGATGTATGGCTCAAAAAAGATATACGAATATGAAAATAATCCGACAGGTATTAAAGCGTTTATAAACGATTTCAAGAGTAAATTAAAATATGCTTTAACTGTATTAGAAACGACAGGTGGTTATGAGATGCAATTATTGCTCACTTTGTGTGAGTCAGGGTTTGCAGTACATCGAGCTAATACACGTAAGGTCAAACGATTTATTCAATCTTATGGCAATGAGGCAAAGACGGATAAACTGGATGCCCTCTCATTGGCTTTATATGGGTATGAGCGAGCACAACGACTAGAACTATTTACTCCTCAATCAACAAAAGCCCTTGCCTTATTTGAGTTGGTGCAGCGTCGTAATGATTTAAAACAAATGCTTGTTGCAGAAAAGAATAGATTAAAAGCTCCTCGCGCGGACATCATCAAAGCGAGCTGTAATGCAATGCTCGAGGTGCTTAATAATCAAATCAAGACCATTACAGATGAAATAAATACCTTGATAGAGGCTGACTCTGTGTTAAGAGAAAAAAAAGCTATTCTAAAAACTATTCCCGGCATAGGGGATATCATTGCTAATGAGCTTCTTGTCTTATTACCAGAATTAGGTTCCTTAACGCGACGTAAAATTGCTTCGCTTGCTGGCCTTGCACCAAAGGCAAATGATAGCGGGCAGTTTAGCGGTTATCGGTGTATTGGTTATGGCAGATGTGGAATTAAGCCCATATTATTCTTAGCTGCCATGGCTGCAAGAAATTCAAATTCTAGCTTAAAATCTTTCTACAATCAGTTAATTTCTTCCGGAAAGAAAAAGATGGTAGCTTTAACTGCTTTAATGCGAAAAATCATTGTTATTGCAAATGCCAGAATAAGAGATTTTAATTCGGGATTATTTTGTGCATGATGATAGATTAATTAACTCATGTTACGCACTAAACCTTGCTGCTCCCTGAAATTTAATTAAAATTTCATCCCTGATTTTTAGGGAGGAAGATTTAATGGATATGCTTGATATTTATACTGACTATTTAATTTGCCAGAATAAATATGCCACAGCTACAGGTTTATCGGAGATGTTGGATGGTGAATTTGCGCACGACAAGGTGACACGATTTTTACGACTACAAGATTTTGGTTCCAAAGCGCTCTGGAATTATGTCAAGAAGTCAGTCAGGGAGAGTGAAGCATCAGACGGTGTTCTTTTATTGGATGACTCGATTGAGGAGAAGTCTTATACCGATGAGAATGAAATTAATTGTTGGCATTATTCCCATGCTAAAGGTGATGTGGTCAAAGGGATTAATATCCTGACCTGCATGGTTCGGTATGGTGACTTCAGTGTTCCTGTTGGTTATGAAGTTATCAAAAAAGACGTTGCTTTTTGTGACATTGAAACAAGGCAAGCTCGCAGAAAGTCATCCACGACTAAAAATGAACTTTTTCGCAAGCTTATCGCACAAGCGGTTAGTAATCATGTGTTGTTTGACTTTGTACTTGCGGACAATTGGTTTGGCTCGAAGGCCAATATGGCTTACATCCATAATGACCTTCAAAAATCGTTTATTATTGGGATTAAATCTAATCGAACCTTAGCTTTATCCAAAAACGACGCCAACAACGGACGGTACACAAAAGTCAGAGAATTAGAGCTTGAAGAGGACATAGCCCACACAGTCTATCTCAAGGGATTAGACTTCCCAGTGAGGCTTTTGAAGAAAATTTTCAAAAACGAAAATGGTTCTACAGGGGTTCTCTATCTCGTTTCTAATGACATGACCAGCAGTGCCGAACGTCTTTATGAAGTGTACCAGAAACGGTGGCGGATTGAAGAGTATCACAAGTCAATTAAACAAAATGCAAGCCTGAACAAATCTCCAACCCGCACGGTTAAAACACAATCCAATCATATCTTTGCCGCAATCATTGCATACTGCAAACTGGAAATGATGAAAATAAAGACAAAATTGAATCACTTTGCCATCAAGTACAAATTAATACTCAGGGCTAACCAAATTGCCATGCAGGAGTTAAAAAATATGGCTCGTTAAAGTCAATTGTGCGTAACATGAGTAATTAAATTTAAAAAAACGGTTAAGACATAGTTGATCCAGATGCCCAATATTTGCTTTAACCGACTGCAGCGCAATTTGCGGTTTCGTTTCATAGGCAGCAGTATAGACTTTGTTTAGTGCTGCGAACTCGATAGGATCCCCTAGGGAAGTACCCGTTCCGTGGGACTCTATAAGGCATATGTTTTTTGAGTCCAACTGGCTTAAGGACAGTGCTTTATTAACAACAGCGGCTTGTTGACGGATATTAGGTGCTGTAAAGCTCGCTTTTTGACTCCCATCATTATTAATAGCGCTGCTGGCAATCACACCTATAATATTATCATCATCACGAAGTGCTGCGTGATATGATTTTAAAGCCAACACGGCAACACCATTGGTAAAAACAGTTCCAGTCGCGTCATCATCAAAAGGTCTGATTAAACCATCTTTGGAACGAATTCCATTTTCTTGATAAGTATAGCCTTCGTTGTTTGGTGCAGACAAAGACACAGCCCCCGCTAAGGCAATATCACATTGTTTCGTTAACAGCGCTATCCTTGCCTGGTGAAGATTAACGAGAGCTGAACTACAACCACTTTGAACGGTAAATGCCGGGCCTGTAAGACTAAGTTTGAAAGCTATTCGAGTGGCAAGAAAGTCTGAAGCATTACCCAGAACAACGTCGTCTTCATTGTCAACTTTAAATTGACCGCCTAGATTTTCACCAAAATAGTTATTTAAACTTGCAGAAGCAAATACGCCAATATTAAATTGCTCGGTTTTATTCGCATAACCACTATTTTCCAGTGCCCAGAAGCTGTGTTTAAGTAAGTGTCGTTGCTGGGGATCAATAGCACAGGCTTCTTTGTATGAATAATTAAAAAATTGGTAATCAAATCCAGCTATATCTTTAACGCCACCCCAAGCGTTAACGTGGTTATTATTTTTTGTTATTGGGTGATTGTCTTCATTAGGTATTTGATATAAACATTGGCCTGAACATAGTGCTTGCCAAAAATCTTCTAACTTATTTACCCCAGGAAATTCAAATGATAAGCCAATAATGGCAATTGAGTTTTTATTCATGGTACCCTGACCTGCCAGAAAAGTTTGGGCAACACTTTAAGATCAGTGTCAGAGCCTTACTTTACTCTTCCATGCCTAGAGTAACCTATCCTTAGTGTATTTATTTTGGCCGGGAATCATATATCAGCAAAATTTTGGTGTCAAATTAATTGTTTGATATTTATACTTTTCTAGAGTGTTAAGCCCCCAAGATGGGGCTTAACAATTAACGGAAAAATATCCGCATAGAGCAAGTGGTTTTCTGTTATGCGGAAATGGCTGGTTTAAATGCTTCAACAGCAAGTAGGCGATTAGCTATAGAAGCCATGTCCCTATTTCTTTTTAAATACGACAAATTTAAGAAACAGTAAAATCAATATCACGATTGGAATAATAACTTCTGACAAAATGATGCCGGCATTGTAAGGTGAAAAATTTCCATGCAAAATCATATCTCTAATATGTCCATACAAAGCGCCTATTATGAAAAAGGACCAGCCTAAACCCGTTGCCAACCAAAAATTCCCTCGAATCAATAAAGATAAAATACCTAATAAGGCCCATGCGCCATCATGAAATCCAACTTCAAATTGAAAGGGACTACCTGTTGGCCAACCAATCATCTCTGCAGTTTTATCAGGGAAGAAGACATGGCTGATAAAACCTGTTAAACCGATAAGTCCTACCGTGAAAAACAAGAAATAGACCAGATATAAGTCTACGATTTGTTCAGCTGAATAGTGCTTGCGTTTAATGAGATAGTGAACTGTCGCAAACAAAATGCACGCTATAAGAAGTATATTATTGATCATATTTCACTCTCGGATTTTTTATATTAAACGTAGCACAAAATATCAGTAAATGTATTTCGATTAACAGCAACCGTGGTTGCTCAATTTGCATATATTAAATAAACTCCGTGCTGCAATCAGCAAGTAGCCTGGGAGCAAGTAGTCAACAAATTGATACTAATGACAGGTATAGTTTAAAACGTAATTGAAAGAATTTTTTGATGCAGCTAGAAAAAAATAGGGAGAAAAGAAACTTGTATGGTCGAGGCAGAATTGAGAACCGCTATCCTTTCGGTTTATCACCATCCTTGGTGGGGTCTCAATTTCTCCTCGTAAGTACATCTTAGCAAAATGAGATATCTTAGAAAGAGCGCATTTGCTTAATATTATTTGAGATATTTCTTGGGATTAAAGGGGTATCATTCCAATGATACGAGCCGGTGCTTCGGTAGCTTGGTTTATTTTAATCGGTAAGGTAAGAATCCAACTTCCGGTTGCGGGAAGTTTACGCGCATTCGCGACATTTTCGATAAGGTACTTACCGTTTGATAAAAACAGGTGATGAACAGGAAATCCAGAGTTGGGTGTGTCAGGAGAAAGGGTATCTATTCCTAAGGCAGCTATATTACGTTCGAGCAATAATTCTGCAGCATTAGAACTGACCGATGGAAACTGAAGGTTATTACGATATTGCTCAGGATTATTCCAATACTTTTCCCAACCGGTAAAGAAAAGTACAACGCTATTTGGCGGTATTTTTCCATGCTGTTTTTCAAATGATAAAACATCGTCAGTTGAAATGAGGTATTGCTCATGCGATTTTGTGCTGACATCAATCACAAATCCTGGGGCAATCAGATGATTTTTATTGATGCAAAATTGTTCAATGGTTTTCCCATTTGAATTACAGTGGGCCGGCGCATCAATGTGGGTTCCGATACCAGCAGGCAATGATAAATGTTGGACTTTAAATTGGACATCGGTATCACAATCTTCATAATTTAGCATATTTTTCATTTCAAACCCACAGCCTAAGTCCCAGTTTGGGGTCGTAGCACTTAGCGTATGGCTTAGGTCTATAATTTCAAAGGGAAAGCCCATGTTCAATTTCTCTTTAGATACTTGTTATAAATAGGATACAAAAGGATGGGGCAAAAAGGTACCAAGAATATTCGTGTTGTGAGGCCTGAGAATATCGAAGATAGGCCACAGTTAACCAGTTGCATTATTCTGACATTTGATAAAAGAATTCTGTTACAAAAACGACCTGACACTTGGCGAACTTACCCTGGATATGTCTGCTGTTTTGGGGGGCATGTCGAGAAGGGCGAATTACCGCTAAATGCAATACGAAGAGAATTGCAAGAAGAGCTTGGGGCAAATGCTGCTGCAACAGATTTGATTCAATTGAGTCGTTATTCTGAATCGATTACCCATTTTAAAGAAATCATACATGGATTTTTCTGGCATGATAAATACAACACAATTACCGGCTGTTATGAAGGTGAGGCGTATTACCTAAATCACATTTCAGAATTAAATAATGTGCCTCTGGTGATGGATGATGTACCATGGTTAATCGAGTGTTCAGGAGAGAAGGGGCTTTTACCAGATAACGTTAGCTAATTTTAAACAGCCATCGAGGATATAAACTATCATAATGATGAACAAAACAACCAAAGAAACCTATCGCTTTTCTTTCAAGAAGGTAACTGCATCCGAGCAGCCATTCGTCATGGACTGGATTCATAAACCCCATATTAATGAATGGTTACATGGTGATGGCTTAAATAATACCGTTGAAGATCTGAATGATTTTGTAAATAAAAGAGAAGCCTGTGCAACGCATTGGCTTGCCTTGGACGATGAGCTCCCTTTTGCCTACTTAATCACTTCTGATATTGAACCCTCAGATATGCACCCCAAAGGTGCTGTAACACTGGATTTATTTATTGGCAATTTGGATTATCTGGGTAAAGGGTTAGCTGTGCAAATGATTCAGGAGTTTATTTTATCGCAATTCTCTGATGCATCGGAAATTATAATTGATCCAGAACAATCAAATGTGAGGGCGGTGCATGTCTATGAAAAAGCCGGTTTTCAAATATTTGATGAATTTATTGCACCCTGGCATCCTGTCCCTCATTATAAGATGAGACTTTACGTTGACAATTTAAAGAAAGAAGATGATTGAAACAGAAAGACTACTCATAAGAAAACCTATGTTAGGAGATGCAAAGCCTTTAAATGATGTCATTAACCGATCATTGGTTGAACTTCAAAGATGGATGCCATGGGCAAATGATCCCAGCCTTGCGACTACAGAAAAATTTATAGAAGATGCAATGAAGCAATGGGATAGTGATAAACAAACTGACTTTCCTATGATCGTTGTTCTAAAAGCAACGGGTCAGATTATTGGTGCCAGTGGATATAATAATCAGAGCAATAAGGATGTACCTTTTTATGAAATTGGATACTGGCTGGATACCCATTACACAGGTCAAGGTTTAGCTACAGAGTTAACCGCTGCTTTAACACATTACGCGTTTACCGAGTATCAAGCAGCGCGAGTACAAATAAAAATTCAGGCAGCGAATGAAAGAAGTCGAAACGTTGCAGAGCGTTGCGGATTTACCATAGAGGCGAGATTACATCATCATTGTATTGACTGCCAAACAGGTGAGCCCACAGATGATCTCATTTATGCCATGTTTGGTCTGAATCAACTCATTGCAAGATGAAATGATGACAAATCAGTCCGTGAACATACATTCAGATCTGGTAAAACAGCTAATACTTTCCCAATTCCCCCAGTGGAAGGATTTACCAATTAAACCAGTAACTCTAAGCGGATGGGACAACAGAACTTACCATTTAGGTGATGAAATGTTGGTTCGCTTACCAAGTGCCGAATCATATGCCGCTCAAGTAGATAAAGAGCAAACCTGGCTTCCCAAACTTGCATTAAAATTGCCACTGCAAATACCAAAACCATTAGCACTCGGTCAGCCAGAATTTGGCTATCCTTTTAACTGGTCGGTATATGAATGGATTAAGGGAAGGTCCCTCGCTGAAGTCGAAGTTGATAAACAAACACTTGCCAAAGAGCTTGCGGATTTTCTGACTCACTTATATCAAATCCCTGCAATGGAGGGCCCAGCGTCAGGCGCTCATAACTTTTATCGTGGCGGTTCGCTCGCGGTGTATGATGCAGAAACAAGGCAAGCGATACAGATTCTTGATACATCCATAGATGCAAAAACAGCACTCAAAATTTGGCAGATTGCTTTGGCTGCCCGATGGCAAAATGCCCCTGTCTGGGTTCATGGCGATATTAGCCCTGGTAATCTGATCATCAGAGATGAACATTTGCATGCTGTTATCGATTTTGGCTTATTGTCAGTGGGTGATCCGGCCTGTGATTTAGTTATGGCCTGGAATTATTTCGAAAGTAAGAGCAGACAAGGATTTAAAGAAGCAATGGCTTTGGACAATAATACATGGCACCGCGCCAGGGGATGGGCTTTGTGGAAAGCATTGATCATTGCTTGTGGCATGAGTAAAACCAATGCGGTGGAAGCCAATAGAAGTCATCAGATTATAGAGGATATTATTAATGAATATCAGCATTCGCCTAATGAATGAGCAGGATATCCCGACCATTATGGAATCTATTCAGGTTCTTGATTGGAATAGGGATGATTCAGTGTATCGACAATATCTGAAAGAACAACAAAAGGGGGTAAGGGAAGTTTATGTCGCATTCCATAATGATTTATTTGCTGGCCATATAAATGAATCGGATTAGGTTATAGCTATAAAAAATTTTGACAATAGAATGATTAAAAGTAAGATCAGCGGATGAAAGCCATCCTATCTTCAGAAGTCTGGTCCTTAGCCTGGCCAATCATGTTGTCAAATATTTCCATTCCGTTGCTGGGTATGGTTGATACAGCTGTTGTAGGTCATCTGCCTCGGCCGGATGATATTGCCACTGTGGCTTTAGGAACGATGGTTTTTGATATCCTATTCTGGTGTTTTGGCTTTCTGAGGATGTCAACTACCGCTTTAGCTGCACAAGAACCCAATAGCAATCAGATCTATTATCAAAGCAGCCTTATTGCCATAGTGATTGCGTTATTATTAATTATCAGCAGCCCTTTATTGAAACAAGGAATTTTACTCTTTATTCATACAGATATGCGGGTTGAACAGCTGTTGGCTGGCTATTTTGACATTCGCATTTTTTCAGCAATTCCTACCCTAATCAATTATGTAAACTACGGTTTTTTCTTTGGCCGCCATAACACCAAGACGCCGCTGATCTTGTTATTGATAACCAATGTAACGGCGATGCTATTAGATTATATTCTGGTTTGGCATTATGACTTAGGGGCTGATGGTATTGCTTTAGCTAATCTCATCACCCAAATCATTGGAGCCAGCTTAGGATGCGGGTTAATATATAAATACTATTTGAAACAATCACCCGCCCCAAAACACCGACGTTTATTTTCATGGCAACGTACCACACAATTATTTTTGTTGAATACCGATATTTTTATCAGAACCTTCTTCCTCGTCTTAACCACTTCTTTTTTTACTCGGCAAAGCGCTTATTTAGGTGTTGAGATTGTTGCTGCTAATATGATTTTGATGAACCTGCAATTACTAACCAGTTTTGCTTTGGATGGCTTCGCTATAGCCGCAGAGACACTGGTTGGTCGAGCGGTCGGGAAACGGGATGAACAAGATTTTTACCATCAAGTGAAAGCTTGTGCGCAATGGTCTTTGATTTTTGGTCTAATGTTTATGGCTGGTTATTATCTTTTCGGTTCCGCTCTTATTTCCATGATGACGTCGTTAGCAACAGTAAGAGCTATAGCGTTGCATAGCTTACCTTGGGTGATGCTATTACCCCTTATCTCTGTACCAGGATTTCTCTTAGATGGGGTATTCATTGGCGCAGCTTGGTCCAAACCGCTACGTAACGCCATCTTATTTTCCAGTCTCATTGTCTTTTTCCCTATTTGGTACTTCTCCCAACCACTACTTAACCAAGGGCTTTGGTTATCTTATACCTGTTTTATATTGGCAAGAGGAATATTTTTAACATTTGAACTGAGAAACAAGCACAAACACTTATTAAAAAATTTCACTTGAATATTCTGTACCAAGTTATTTGCTGTAAGTTGCGGTGCGCGTCTCTTGGTGTTATTAAATATATGTCAAACAATAGAAAATAATATGAGTTTGTAAGGACAATATGACGCTCTGAACAATGTTTAGCCGTGCTGAACACCCGAATCGCTATTGAATACATATGGAATTTCGAGGATAGTTAATCCTATTTTGAAGCAGTTATAATCTAAATATCCTGACGTTCAATTGGTAGAACTTCGTTTTGATGCAGAGGTCAGCACAAATTTTTGGAGGCAAGTCCCGGATAAAGCATGAACCCTTTTAAATTCAAACCACTCAGACACGTTGATTTAACATTAATGCACCAATGGTTTCAGGAGCCAACCATCAATTATTGGTATGCTAAAAATAAAAACTGGTCACTTGATGAAATAAAAGAAAAATACGAACCCCGAATTTTAGGCAATGAACAGGTACCAGGTTTTGTTGTATACCAAGATAATACGCCTCTTGGATTCATTCAATATTATGTACTCACTGATTCTTTACCTGATGTGTAACCCTCCCTTAAAATAGCACCATTTTCAATTAGAGTTTCTCCGGCATAATAAGCAAAAAAGAGGAGGAACGATGAAACGCAGTCGCTTTACAGAAAATCAAATTTTAAACATATTAAAATCAGTTGAAGTAGGACGATTGGTAAAGGATGTATGCCGGGAACATGGGATATCCGATGCCACCTATTACAACTGGAAAGCAAAATACGGTGGGATGGAAGCCTCAGATATTAAACGCATGAAGCAACTTGAGGAAGAAAATGCAAAGCTGAAACGGATGTTTGCTGATTTGTCTCTGGAAAACCGTGCACTGAAGGATGTTATAGAAAAAAAGCTTTGAAGCCGGCTGAAAAGAGGGAAATGGCTGATTATCTGGTGCAGGAACATGGTCTGAGTCTCAGGCGAAGCTGCTCGGTATTACGCTTAAGTCGTACAGCTTACTACTATCAGCCGGCGATGGATAAGGATGAAGCGGTGATAAAAGAATTGGTGACCATAACCGAACACTATCCGCGTTATGGTTTCAGGAAGTTGTTTATCAAATTGCGGCAGGCAGGTTTCTCCTGGAATCATAAAAGAGTATACCGTGTTTATTGTGAGTTGAAGTTAAATATAAGGCGAAAAGGAAAACGCAGATTAGCTTCCCGTCACCCGGAACCTCTTGCTGTGCCTGATTCCCTTAACCATACATGGTCAGCTGATTTTATGAGTGATGCCCTCAATTGCGGCAGAAGATTCAGGACTTTTAATGTGGTAGATGATTTTAATCGGGAAGCTTTGGCAATTGAAATTGATTTGAGCTTGCCTGCTCTAAGGGTTATTCGGGTACTTGACCATATTGCCGCCAATCGAGGATATCCTGCAAGGTTGCGACTTGATAATGGACCTGAGTTTATTTCCCTTGCGTTAGCGGATTGGGCAGAAAAGCATGGTGTTATTCTTGAGTTTATTCAGCCGGGAAAGCCAACTCAAAATTCATTTGTGGAGCGGTTCAATAGAACTTATCGGAATGAAATATTGGATTTTTATCTATTTAGAAGTCTCAATGAGGTACGTGATATTACCACAAATTGGATGAAAGAATATAACGAAGAAAGACCACATGAATCACTCGGTGATATGTCACCTTTGGATTACAGATTGATTAAAAACAGGTCGGAAAACTCTAATTATAACTGGCACTAAAAAAGGGAGGTTTACAGATGGTATTGATGATCATCATCCTCTTTTTAAGAAATACCCACCGAATGAGTTAGCAGGAATCGACCTTTTTATTGCATTGGATACAGTAAGAGGTAGAGGCTTAGGCGTTTTACTGATTAATCAATTTATTTCTAAGTTTCTTACTCACTTTAAAGCCGTAATCATCGATCCTAATATCAATAACCTCCAGGCTATTCGCTGCTATGAAAAAGCAGGTTTTAAGAAGACAACATTTAGTCAAAATTCAAATCACCTTATTATGATAAAATCATTGGCCTCAGCCTTAGAATATGCAAGGGATAACTAAAACATGAGCCAAATCAATATGTACAGGCTGTGAAGAAGAATATTGGGATAATCTCAATGTATCTATAAAGGGCTGTACTGATTTTATGTTAAGTAGAATAAACAATTGGACGTTACCAATAAATCAGAAAGATCCTTGCAAGTTAATAAAATTGGCACAACAAAGCCATATGACTGGCTCAATAAATTTTGAAAATACAATTTGTTAAGAATCTGTTAAAAAGCAAAAATATCGTTCTATAATTCTATTCAATAAACTAGAATGTTGAAAAAATGCACAAATAGATGAGACGTAAAATGGCAAATGAATCGAAAAGTAAAAGAGATGAAAGATCAAAAGCTCTTGCTGGTAATCCCTGTGGTAAATGCCGTGCTGCTGGTTTGCCTATTTGCAAAGGCCATGGTGGCGGAGCTGGTGGAGATGAAGCCAAAGATGAAAACGCCTCTAAAGATAACGCCCCTACTCCAAAAAATGTACCTTCAAATATAGAAGTTAAAGCATTATCCTCATATCTAGAAAATAGCGAGGTTTGGAATTCTGATGATGATTTTCTTTATAATTTTAATAATGACTTAGCTGTATTTTCGATTGAATTGGATTTAGCAAAGGGAGTAATCCATTTTCAAGGTAATGAATCTCTCAGTGCTAACGATAAAAAGGATCTAAATGAGCTTTATGATAAGATTGAAGATGAGCTCAAAATGTTTACTGATGAAGCAGATGCACAAAATATTAGCTTCTCAAGGAAAGAGGATAATTTGAAAATTAATATTCCTGATCCAAAATTGTATGATCAGTTTGTTACTAGACTTCTGAATAAAAACCTGATTCCCGACAACAACTATAATGCAGATCTTGATTATAAGATTAATCCAGATGCCGAACGAAAGGTTGATGTCAATAAAATCGCTGATTCTTCTTATAAATTACCGAATCCATTTGATATTTCCAAAGGTCCGAGGCTACCCGATGATGGTTGAAAACTTGTGGGATGTTCAACTCGCAGCGTTTTCTCTTTAAGTTATATGCGGTAGAGCTGACCTCCATAATAAGATATAACTTTGGATTAAATTTAATATATTATGCCTAAACCAACCAAAGATGCATTAGAAAAAATCACAGGGTCGGCTCATATTCCAGCCATAGGTTATGCTTATGTTGACGTCAACCATAGCTCTGATAACACTACAATCACTTATGGCAAAAAAAATGCTGAATCGACTAAACCTGACATCAATGAAGTGAATGATGAAACTCGTTTTCCAGCGTCCTCACTAAGCAAAATAGTCTTTACTTATTTAGTGCTAAGATTGGTCAAGGAAGGGCACATCCGTTTGGATGAAAAATTATATAAAGAGTTGCCCTATGAAAGACTGATGGATCATGGTAAATATCCTGATAAGTCTACACAAAAAAATGCTGAAAGATTAACAGTTCGACACGTGTTGTCACATACCTCGGGCTTGCCGAATGTTGGATCTGCCCCCTCTTCAAGACTGAAGTTTAATTCAGAACCGGGTGGGAAATATGAATATTCAGGAGAAGCTATTCTTTATTTACAAAAATTCGTCGAAAAAAAAATGAAAATGGATTTACAAACGTTGGCTCAAAAGTATCTCTTTGACCCACCGCCAACTGGCTTGGATATGACACGCTCTACTTTTTTACCCCACTCAGGGTTAGATACCAATATTGTCAGTGTTCATTCCGAGTTAGGAAAATCAATGTCAATCGAGGAGAGCCTGGCACCGTTTAAAGATGATACATCACCCATCACAAGTGCCGTTGGAACGCTGCTTACAACAGCCGATGATTTTTCAAAATTCTTAACTGCTTGGTTAGAGATGTTGGATGATCAAGACTTCAAAAAAGCTTTTGAGCCGCCGAAAGACAAAGAGATCCCGACATTTGATAAGAAGGATGATTCCCAGGTATGTGGCTTGGGTTGGCATTTATACAGGGATAAAGAGGGTAAGCTAATCGCCTATCAATATGGTGAAAATACTAATACGAGATCCTTTGTTGCCATCAATGTGTCAGAGAAAAAAGGCGCTGCATTTTTTACAAATTGTGAACATGGGATGAGTATTGCAAACCAAATATTTAGTTCTACTGATTTAGCGCCAATTGGTAAAACGAAAAAACTATTTAAAAGCATGTCTCGTCATCCTCAAAGTGATGAACCCGGATGGAAAGAAACGCTTGCTGGTAAACTTGCTGAAGATCAAGGCAATATACAAAAAGCTAAATTTTATTTTACCCAAGCTCTTTTTGCGTCAAACCATCAGGAATCTAAAAAACAGCGTTTAAAATGGTTCAATGAAGCTCATTCATCCACTCAAAGGGAATTTAAAACACCGTTAGCAACCTTTAAAGGCGTATATAAGAATCGCTTTGGTGATAGGTGTGAGATAAGTATCAAAGAGGGAAGGTTAGTATACGAGCAATCTGGTTGTGCAATAAAACTTGTGAGAACATCAGAGACCGATTTTTTACATGAAAAGGACCAATCTTTCAAAATAAGCATTAAAGGAAAGCAGATGACTAGGACAACAGTCGCGGGTGAAGTGTATAATTTATCTGATGAGTCTTTAGCAAAATCTCAAGAACAAACTTCATCATATGCTGCTATTTCAAGTTCGTTAGCTTATCCACCTGCTCATCATAAAGCCCAGACCAAACATAGTGATACTCCCTTAGCATCATCGGACAAAAAAGAGTTAGGCGCCAAAAATCCCATTGAAAATGAACAAGAAAAACTGGATGAGTCAACTACGCAAGATGAAGAAGTACAATATCGACCAAAGTAGTAAAATAATAATCTCTGATATAGTTGGTGAACTTTACTTGCTGGTTGTCAATGAGCAGTAGCTCATATTATTAATGGCTCACTACTGTTCAAAAGATCCTTCTGTTGGCATATCGTTAAAAGCCAAGGGACATCATCCATAATACGATGCTGTTGAATAACCTCATTGATCAATTAAAAATAACAGGCTTCTTCCGCATAGCAGCCCGTATCCCAGGCTGGCTCAGTTCACCTATGATAAGCGTCTCATAATTTCTAGGCACCATGCTATACTTTCAAAAAGACAGGAAGGGCTTATAAGTAAGATGGAGCACAGGAAATGGCCATAGAGAAAACCACCACTGGCATCAGCGGATTAGATAACATTCTTTATGGCGGCTATTTAAAATCTAAACCTACACTCATTAAAGGAGCTGCTGGTACTGGAAAGACACTTTTTACCCTTTTTTTCGCTGCGGCGCAAATTAAGGAAAAAGGTGCGGTGGTGTATGCCAGTTGTGATGAACCACCTGAGCAGATCATTGCTTATATGGATAGGTTTGGTTTGGAAGGCAGCAAGCTTCAGGAAACAGGCAAATTGTTAATTCTTGATTTCACACCTTCTCTTGAAGATGAGATATCCGGTGAATTCAATATCAGCGCATTCTTACTAAGAATAGAACAAGCCATCAAAAAAACTAAAGCAAATACCTTAATCATTGACTCACTACAGTCCTTGCTCCTGGGACTTCCACACTATGATCCACATACCGAATTATTGAGTTTGTACCGTTGGACGCGTCATAAAAAGCTGACGACCTTAACGACCATTGCTGACATCAAAACCATTTTAAGTGCCGATCTTTACGAAGAGTATGTCGTAGATTGCGCCATACAGCTTAAACAGACCATCAAAAATAACTTAATGACCCGGTATCTGCGCGTCATAAAATTTCGCGGCTCAGCCCATGGTACCAACGAATATCCGTTTTCCATTATTGACTCATGTTACGCACTAAACCTTGCTGCTCCCTGAAATTTAATTAAAATTTCATCCCTGATTTTTAGGGAGGAAGATTTAATGGATATGCTTGATATTTATAGTGACTATTTGATTTGCCAGAATAAATATGCAACAGCTACAGGTTTATCGGAGATGTTGGATGGTGAATTTGCTCACGACAAGGTGACACGATTTTTACGACTACAAGATTTTGGTTCCAAAGCGCTCTGGAATTATGTCAAGAAGTCAGTCAGGGAGAGTGAAGCATCAGACGGTGTTCTTTTATTGGATGACTCGATTGAGGAGAAGCCTTACACGGATGAGAATGAAATTAATTGTTGGCATTATTCCCATGCTAAAGGTGATGTGGTCAAAGGGATTAATATCCTGACCTGCATGGTTCGGTATGGTGACTTCAGTGTTCCTGTTGGTTATGAAGTTATCAAAAAAGACGTTGCTTTTTGTGACATTGAAACAAGGCAAGCTCGCAGAAAGTCATCCACGACTAAAAATGAACTTTTTCGCAAGCTTATCGCACAAGCGGTTAGTAATCATGTGTTGTTTGACTTTGTACTTGCGGACAATTGGTTTGGCTCGAAGGCCAATATGGCTTACATCCATAATGACCTTCAAAAATCGTTTATTATTGGGATTAAATCTAATCGAACCTTAGCTTTATCCAAAAACGACGCCAACAACGGACGGTACACAAAAGTCAGAGAATTAGAGCTTGAAGAGGACATAGCCCACACAGTCTATCTCAAGGGATTAGACTTCCCAGTGAGGCTTTTGAAGAAAATTTTCAAAAACGAAAATGGTTCTACAGGGGTTCTCTATCTCGTTTCTAATGACATGACCAGCAGTGCCGAACGTCTTTATGAAGTGTACCAGAAACGGTGGCGGATTGAAGAGTATCACAAGTCAATTAAACAAAATGCAAGCCTGAACAAGTCTCCAACCCGTACGGTTAAAACACAATCCAACCATATCTTTGCCGCAATCATTGCATACTGCAAACTGGAAATGATGAAAATAAAGACAAAATTGAATCACTTTGCCATCAAGTACAAATTAATACTCAGGGCTAACCAAATTGCTATGCAGGAGTTAAAAAATATGGCTCGTTAAAGTCGATTGTGCGTAACATGAGTTATAACATAAGATCTTAGATATTGTTTTTTACAAGCCTCTCATTTTATGAACTAAGCATGGAGGTTATTATTTGAATGTCTTGAGTAATCTTGCCTTACAAATAAAGCCACTAGCTTTTCAGCTTCTACAATAATAAATCCAAGCACGCCAATGAGACCTATGCCAATACCGTACGATAAAGGAAGTGGTTCTGTGTGGAAAAGAAACTGCATGAACGGCAAATAGGTAAAACAGAGCTGAAGTATTCCCACAAGCCCAACTGCAATTAACACGGGCTTCGTGCCTTGTATACCCTCCCAAGTGAGTGAAGGACCATGAATGTATCGCGAGCTAAACAGATAAAAAATTTCAAGTAACACCAGTGTGTTCACGGTCATTGTACGCGCGGTTTCGATATTTTCTCCTTGCCATAAGGCCCACTGAAATACACCAAAAACACCAAGCAAGAATATGATCGAAACAAATGCCGTTCGCCAGGCAAGATATCTTGACAATAGTGGCTCGTGGGAGGGAACAGGCGGTCTTTTCATTATATTTGGTTCTGATGGCTCAAAGGCAAGCGCTAAACCCAAAGCTACAGAGCTAGTCATGTTGACCCATAGAATTTGCACTGGCGTAAAAGGCAATAAGAAATCAAATAGTATGGCAATAGCGAGACTGAGCGTTTCTCCGCCATTGATGGGCAACAGGAATAAAATTGCTTTTTTTAAATTATCATATACCGTACGACCCTCTTTAACAGCAGCCACAATCGAGGCGAAATTATCATCAGTAATGACCATCTCGGATGCTTCCTTGGCTGCTTCAGTGCCTTTTCTTCCCATTGCAACGCCAATATCAGCGCGTTTTAAGGCAGGTGCATCGTTAACCCCATCTCCGGTCATAGCAACCACATACCCCTTTTCCTGCAATGCCTTAACCAATCGTAATTTATCTTCCGGACTGGTACGGGCAAATACATCCGTGTGTTCGATGGACTCAGAAAAAGCCGAGTTATCCAGTCTATTTAATTCATTTCCTGTAAGTACTTGGTGCTCTTCACCTATTCCCAGCTGATTAGCAATTGCCAGTGCAGTAATGGCATGGTCTCCGGTAATCATTTTTACTCGAATTTTTGCAGCGTGGCATTCTTTAATTGCGGTAATAGCTTCTTCCCGAGGCGGGTCAATGATTCCGACAACTCCTAACAGGATCAAATCTGTTTCAATATCATTCATTTCAAGTGATTTTTTAGAGTTTGCCAGAGGCGTGTATGCAATGGCTAAGGTACGTAATCCAGACTTTGCTATTTCAGTTACTTTTTCTTCCCAAGTATTCTGTTCAAAGGGTTCCTTCTGTTGGTTTTTCAGTTGGAACTTACAACGCCTGAATATTGATTCAGTGGCTCCTTTTAAATAGATAGTTAGTTCTGAACCTTGCTGATATAGCGCAGCCATTAAGCGATGCTCAGGGTCAAATGGAATGGAGTCCATTAATACAAAAGATTTTTTTAATTCATTTCTATAGACGCCCATTTTGGCAGCAAGTGCGAGAAGAGCGCCTTCCATTGGATCGCCATTTAATTTGTAATTGTTATGAAAATCAATTTCTGCATCGTTGCATAAAACGCAGGCCAGGGATAACACACTTAAATCAGAATAATGCTCGGGATTTATTTTATTATCATCAATATAAAAATCACCTTTTGGACTATAACCTGTTCCACTGACATGAAGATCATCTGTCGCAAGACAAACTTTTTGTACCGACATCTCATTACGTGTCAATGTGCCTGTTTTGTCAGAGCAGATGATAGATACCGAACCTAATGTTTCTACAGCAGGCAGTCGGCGAATGATGACGTGTCTATTTGCCATACGCTGAACACCGATTGCCATCGCGACCGTCAAAATGACAGGTAGTCCCTCAGGAATTGCGGCAACAATAATACCCACAGCCGCCATAAACATATCGTCGGCTGAAACATTGTGCAAATAAAAACCGATTGCAAACAAAAGCGCCGCCAGTGTTAAAATAAACAGGCTCAACCAACGAGCAAAAATTGCCATTTTTCTGAGTAAAGGCGTTTGTATAGTCTTAACCTGGATTAACAATTGATTAATTTTACCTATTTCTGTTTGTATACCTGTTGCTACAACAACACCCTCTCCTATCCCGGATGTAACCAATGTACCTGAGAAAGTCATGTTGATTTGTTCTGCCAGCGGTGTGTTTTCTGGTAATTCATTGACTTTTTTTTCAACGGCAATGGACTCACCTGTGAGAATGGCTTCATCAATTTTCAAGTTTTTACAAGAGAAGAGTCTAATATCTGCAGGAACTTTATCTCCTGCCTGCAATATAACCCAATCCCCTGGAACCAACACCTTTGCAGAAATGATAAAACGCTTGCCTTCCCTTATTACCGTGGCTTTGGAAGAAAGCATTTCACGTACTGCAGCAATTGCCCGCTCGGCTTTCCCTTCCTGAATAAAGCCAATTACAGTATTGATGAAGATCACAGCAAATATAATGGATGAATCAATGTATTTTCCAAGAAAAAAAGTAGCCAATGCGGCGAACAGCAAGATACAAATCAAAATATTTTTAAATTGAGAAACCAAACGGGCAAAAGCCGATCGTTGAGCGGTTGATGGCAATTCATTATACCCATAGTCCAGAAGCCTTGTCTTTGCTTCCATCTCTGTCAAACCATACCCAGGTGAAGTTGCCAATTCATTTTGAGTATCATTCAGTGAGTGGCTATACCAGGAAGAGTTAGGTGTTATTTTTGGTTTCATAAATGTGCACCGTCCTTAAACCAAAATGTTTTCATTCTTTAACACTATCAATAGGCGTTAACAGGAGAAACAAAGCCTGGGGGCTTTAGTGTCAAAAGGGAGCAATCAATTTTCTGAAGAATATCCTCAGCTGTATTCCCAATAATAAAACCAGCTATTCCTGTTCGGGCTACCGTTCCCATCACTAAAATATTAATTTTTTGTTCAGTAATAAATGAGGGAATAAGGTCAACTGGATTTCCTTTTAATTGGTAAATTTTCTGTTTTTCATCGATTCCAGATTGTTTAATTATCCCATACAATGCTTGAAGGTGTTCATTGCATTCCCGTCCGACCACTTCATTGATTTGTTGTTCAGGTACGTTCACCAAGTAATGGCTATGAAGATATTTTTCTAAAGCCGAGTCCCAGCAAGATACTATATTGAGCTTGCTATTATAGTATTTCGCGATAATTTGCGACATTCTTAAAAGATTAATCGAAAGATCGTGAGCTGCAGGCGTATCATTTTTAGGATCAATAGCGACTGCCACATTTAGTTTAGGACTTGTGTGGCCAGAAGGCCGATGTATAAAAAGAGCACATGGACACTTGCGCAATAATGCCATATCCAAAGCCTTAAATCCTACCCTGTTTTCATTATCTTCCGCTTCTTTAACGAGCAGATCATAGCCTTTATGTATGACGCGCTGAACTATTGTAATATCAGGTACGTCTCCCCATTCTACTTCTATGTTTATTTCCATTTTCCTTTTTTTTACGAGAAAGCTCGATTTGGCAGCTTTTATTTTTTTATTTGCATTGTCTTTAATAAAAAGCTCATAAGATTCTTGATTATCTGCGATAGCATTAGGAAGTTGACGAGATACAATTAATACATCAAGTGTCGTCTCGTTCTTTTGTGCAAGCACTAGTGCTTGCTTTAATGCTTCTTTCTCACCATGGAGTCGAGTACTGATAAATAAAATATGATGAAATTGTTTCAAAAGTATTCCTCCTTGATCATTCAATCAATCATCCATTAACCAGCAATTGTTTTTACGCTGCTATTTTTCCACGTGCAACACCCGTGCAATAAAAGGAACCAATGTACCCTGAATTAGTATAGATGTTAGAACAATAAAAAATACATGATTAAAAATAGTCTCCGCTTGCGGGATTCCAGCAACTAATGGAAAAGTAGCAAGAATAATCGGTACAGCTCCACGTAAGCCCACCCAAGAGATCATCAATAAGTCCTTGTATTGAAATTTACTGTAAAACAGCGTAATAAATACGCTGACGGGTCTTGCAACCAAAATTAAGAAGAAAGAAAGTAAGATATCAACGCTAAGGTATCCAAGCAGTTTTGAAGGAAATACTAGTAATCCCAGTGCAATAAACATGATGATTTGCATCAACCAGGTTAGGCCGTCATGAAACAGTATTAATTTCTTTTTATTTTTGAATTTATATCCCGACATCGTTAATCCCGTTAAATAAACAGCCAAGAAACCATTTCCATGCAGCACTGTTGTTATGCCGTATGTAAGAAATACCAGTGCAATAGTTAATACTGGATATAATCCTTCATATCCAAGACTCAGTTTATTAATTAACCTCGGTATATGATGTCCCATAAACCACCCAATAAGAACCCCTATTGCAACCTGGGCAATAAACATCAAAAATAAGTGGGTTATCGTGGTGGTTGGAACAAGGATAATCTGAATAAAGCCAAGCGTTAATAAAACCGCTGTGGGATCGTTGCTTGCTGATTCCAGCTCAATAACAGCCTGAAGTTCTTTTTTAAGATGAACGCCCTTTGAGCGCAAGATAGAAAAAACAGCGGCCGCGTCAGTGGAAGACACAATGGCACCCAGCAACATGCTTTCATTGAATGTTAAATGTGTCACATAATAAGAAAAACCAGCGACAAGCAATGCTGTCAACACAACAGCTATGGTTGAAAGTGCAATGCCTTCTTTTGCTATGGGCCTAATGGTTTTCCAATCCGTATCTAATCCACCTGAAAATAGAATCGATACAAGGGCAGCAATCCCAATGGATTGGCCCAATAAAGCATTATCAAAATCTATGCCCCCCAATCCTTCAGAACCAGCAAGCATACCGAGAAGAAGAAAGATCAAGAGAGAGGGTACGCCTATGTACTCTGAAATTTTACTGCCTAATACGCTGAGAATCAGCAAAACCGACAAACTTATAAAGATATATTCAATGGGTATTTGCATTTTTATCAACAGTTTATGTTTTAAGAGAGAATTATAAAATCATACATGATGATAGATAACAATAAACTCCTTTGCTATTATGCGGGAACAATAAGCATATCAGTAGTACTTGTTCTTAATAGCTTATCAACAGTCCTGCCTAACAAAATGTAATGCAGCAAGGAGTGTCCGCGTGTACCTGCAACAACGAGTTGAGCATCCCAAATGGATGCGTATTTTGCTAAATCATTTGCAGGGTAGCCTCCTATAAACTTTGTTGAAAAATGGGTAGTATCGACTTCACATTCTTCCAAAAATTGTTCTAATTTTTTTTGTAAACCCCGGCTCATTTCATCATCGAATTGTTGGCGCTGACTGGTATCGTCCAGGTATTTTTCATACCAGACATCGGCAATATGTAGCAGTAGAAATTCCGCGTCAGGATAGAGTTGAAAGGCTGTTTCAGTGGCTTTTTTGCTTGCGTCTGAAAAATCGGTGGCGACTAAAACGCGTTGATAATCATTATTAGGTTTGTTTTTTACCAGTTGAACCGGAATTTTAGCATTCTTGACTACTGATTCTGAATTGGTTCCCAGTATATAATCATTTAGGTAAAAGGTGCCGTGTGCACCCATCAATACCAGCTGAATATCATTGTCGCTGATATATTGATTAATTTTGTCAGGAGCTCGACCTGAGAGTGTTATAAATTTGACGGGGTAGGAGGTGGTTGTATTTTTTAATGCCTGAGCAAAAGCGTGCTCAGCTTCTTTAATAGCCGTATCCTCATCATGAGAACTTCCTGACTTAAACCAGTTTTGATTAAGGACATGCAGACAGGTCAGCTCCGCCTGGTAACGCTCCGCAATTTGAATAGCTCTTTTCAAAGCGAAATGGGCGTGTTTGGAAAAGTCGGTCGTTATCAAGATCCTTTTAATACCATTTAATATCATGCTTTTTCTCCAAAAAACAGATAAATCATAAGGATAAAGTATAGATGAGATTCATTGGTATTTTACTCAACAGGCACATCAAAATGCTTTGCCAAATCGCTCCAAAACATAGCTGCTCATATTTTTTGCAATTTCTTCTTCGGCAAAGAATACTTTACCCGGCCCTTCGTGTTTTAACAGCGACGCTTCATCTTCATTATGTGTTCTTATAACAATTTCAATTTTTTTATTAAGTTTACGAGCACATTGAATCATGGGTCGTATGTTAAATGTATCCGAAACAGCAATAACAAGCATACTGGCATTTGCAATATGAGCTTGAATTAACACAGCTGGTTCAGTTGAATCACCGCTTACAGATGGTATTCCTTTCGATCTAAGCCGTTCTATCAACTCCCGATTTTCATCGACAACAACATAGGGGATATTATTATCAAGTAACCGATTTGCAATTCGTTTGCCCACACGCCCGTATCCTACCAGAACAACTTGCCCTGAGAGGTATTTTTCGCTGGTAGTCATGGGTAATTCAGCCAAAGGATCAGTTGATCGCTCAAATAGTCGCGCTAATTTCGATCGTGATTTAACCCATCTTTGAACGGGTTCTATCAGCTTGAATACTAAAGGGTTAACGGCTATCGATATCAGAGCACCCGCTAAAATAAAGCTCCGTCCTTCAACAGGTAGCAAACCTAATCGGACACCGAGCTCAGCTAGTATAAATGAAAATTCTCCAATTTGTGCCAAACTGGCTGAAACGATGAAGGCGGAACTTAACGGATAACGAAAAACAAGAACTAAGGCAAAAGCAGCTATTGATTTACCAATGACAATAATACCAACTACAAGAAGAATTGGCACTGGCTGTTCAATAACAACATTCGGGTCGAATAACATTCCCACAGCCACAAAAAAAAGGACAGCAAACGCGTCTCTTAGGGGCAAGGATTCTTGTGCAGCTCGGTGACTAAATTTGGATTCCTGTAATATCATTCCTGCGAAAAACGCCCCAAGCGCAAAAGAAACTCCAAACAGCTTAGCCGCTGCATAGGCAATGCTGACAGCAGCAGCAATAACACAAAGAGTAAACAGTTCTCGCGATCCGGTTTTGGCTATATGCCAGAGCAATTTGGGAAAAAATCGTCGTCCGAGAAACAACATCAATGCAATGAAAGCAGAAACCTTGATGAGCGTGATAATTAAGATTAGCCACAGATTTTTATCAATATGGTGAGACTCATTTCCCCCTAGCCAGTGTGATAAAGGAGGAAGTAAAACAAGAACCAGCACCATAAACAAATCTTCAACAATTAGCCAGCCAACGGCAATGCGTCCATTAATTGATTCGAGTATATTTCTTTCTTCAAGCGCTCGAAGTAAAACAACTGTACTTGCTACGGATAAAGCAAGTCCAAAAACCAAAGCACCGCCAAACTCCCATCCCCATGCAGCAGCAACCCCCATACCAAACATCGTTGCAACAGCAATTTGTACAACTGCACCTGGTAGCGCAATTTTACGCACTTCAAGTAAGTCAGTTATTGAGAAATGTAAACCAACTCCAAACATTAGAAGCATTACCCCAATTTCCGCAAGCTCTTGAGCTATTTGTACATCTGCAACAAAACCAGGCGTATAGGGACCAATCATGACTCCAGCTAATAAATAGCCAACCAATGCCGGTATCCTAAGCCGAACTGAAATGAAACCCATCAGTAACGCCAAGCCTAGCGCTACAGCAATTGTGGTAATTAGAGGAAGACTATGATTCATTAATGAAGTTCCGCCTATTTGTGGTTACCTTTTTATGATGCTGTCCCAGGTGGAACAGTAAGCATGTCGATATTGCTCAATTGTACCAATCGTTTAGCAACACTTCCGATCAACAAATAATGCAGTTTTGAACGCCCTTGTGTTCCAAACACCAGTAAGTCGGCACCCCAGTTTTTTGACTGCATGATGATAGCATCAGCCAAATAACCTCCAATAATTTTTTTCTCAAATTTATCGTGTTTGACCTTGCAACTTTTTAAAAAATCATCCAACTTTTCAAAAATATCCTTAGTTGGATTATTCCTTTCATTCTTGCCGACATCATCAACGTTTAAGAACTGTCGGTAATAGATATCCACAATATGCAAGAGTTGAAACCTGGCCTCAGGAAAGCATTGAAAAGCAAATTCAACGGCTTTTTTACTGGCTTCAGAGAAATCGGTGGCAATTAGTATTTTATTGTAAGAGAAAGAAGGCTCTTTTTTAATGAGCAAGACAGGCGTATTTCCCTGCCTGACAATATCACCGGATGTCGTGCCTAATACATGGTCACTGATATAATACTGACCATGTGCGCCAGCAATAATTAAATCGCCCTGATTATCCTTTGTAAATCGAATGATTTCATCTACTGCTCTACCCAAAAGCACAGATGTATTCACTGAGATAGCAGATGAAAATGGCTGCACCATACTCTGTAGCTTTTCTTCCATACTTTTTTCTAACTTCAGCAATTCTATTTGTTGATCTTTAGCAGAGAATTGGACAAAGTTTGCAGGCCAGGGCTGCTTTAATACATGAATGAGTTCCAGCATGATATCGTGGCTCTCGGTTAAAGAAACAGCCCTTTTAAGCGCATATTCAGCATGTTTTGAAAAATCCGTTGCTATAATTGCTTTTTTTATTGACATTGAATCATCCCTTTTAATAATAGTTTATTATTTCTTTAAAGCTTAGCAAAGAATAATAATTAACCCCTTATGTTATAACCGCCATCCACAAAAATGACTTGACCGGTAATGTATTTTCCTTCTGGCGATATAAGAAAGACAGCGGCGTCTCCAATAGCTTCTGTAGTAACTAACTGGTGTAGAGGTGCATCTTTTGCTGCTTTTTCCATTAAATGATCAAAATCGGCTAACCCTGATGCAGCTCGTGTTTGTATGGGGCCTGGTGAAATAGCATTGACACGAATTTTTTTATGACCGAGCTCGGCTGCCAGATAGCGAACGGACGCTTCTAGTGCAGCTTTAACTGGCCCCATTAAGTTATAATTTTTGATAACCTTTTCTGCACCATAATAACTCATGGTAATTAAACTCCCGCCGTTTTGCATTAAAGGTTCAAAAGCCTGGGCAAGCCGTATAAAGGAGTGGCAGGAAATATCCATAGCAATCGTAAACCCTTCACGCGAACAATCAACGACTCGGCCTTGTAGGTCTGCTTTAGGTGCAAAGGCAATGGCATGAATGATGAAATCTAATGTTCCCCATTTCTTTTTGATACTCTGAACCAAGTTATCTAACTGAGTTTCATCTCTCACATCAAGTGGCAGGAAAATAGGACAGGAAATTTTATCGATTAATGGTTCAACGTATTCTTTGGTCTTCTCATTTTGGTAAGTGATGGCAAGTTCAACCCCTTTTTTATCTAAAGCCTGGGCACATCCCCAGGCGATTGAATGCTCATTAGCGATACCTACAATTAGTCCCTTTAAAGAATTCATAGTTCGATCCTTATTCTTCATTCAAAATCCTCATAGCATGCATTGCCATTATTCTTTCTTCATTTGCCCTGATAACATGAATTTCAAAAGGTCTTAGGAATGCAAGGTGGGATAGGATACGTTGTCGTATATACTCAGAGTTTTCGCCTATTCCTCCTGTAAATACAATACCGTCGATACCTCCAAGTGAAGCAGACATCATACAAATATACTGAGCCGTTTTTATGCAGAAATAGTCCAGGGCAAATTTTGCTGCAAAGCTATCACTTTCTTGCAACAGACGAACATCGTTTGTCCAATTTGATAATCCTTTCAAGCCAGATTCATTATAAAGCAGGGATTCTACTTCATCTGCAGATAAACCAAGTTCTCGGATGAGGTAAATGATGACTCCAGGATCAAGACTGCCGCAGCGTGTCCCCATAGGTAAACCATCCAGTGCTGTCATGCCCATGGTTGTATCTATACTTATGCCGTTATGTATAGCACACAGACTGGCCCCATTGCCAAGATGAGCGGCAACAATTCGTCCTTTCGCAAGCCCAGGTTCATTTTCCTGTAACTTATAAACTATCCATTCATAAGAAAGACCATGAAATCCGTATCGACGAACGTCTTTATTGCGGATGTTTTCAGGCAAAGCATATTCGACAAAAAGCCTATCGTGGCCGGAATGAAACGCGGTATCAAAACACGCTATCTGAGTTATTTCTGGCTGCAATTCAGCCAAAAGCTCAATTGCAGCTAAATTATGCGGTTGATGTAAAGGAGCCAGTGAACACAGGCTCTTGAGCTTAGAAAAAACCTCTGAGGTGATCCGAGTGCTTTTGGTAAAATATTCACCACCATGAACAACTCGGTGTGCAACAATACTTATTTTTCCATTCTGCTCATCTGTTCCAATCCAGTTTAAAATATAATTCAAAGCTTCTTTATACGTATATTGCCCAGGAAGTTTTTTATCTATCTTTTGAGGTTTGTCTTCACTTGCCCTTGTTTTCATGGCTGTGAAGCAAGGAGTATTACCAATATGGGTCATTTTACCTCTGACAAGAAGATGCAAATGAGGCGCTTTAAACAGTTGAAATTTTATACTGGATGAACCTGTGTTAATAACAAGTATGCTATCGTTCGTTTCATTGTTCATTTGATGTTTCCTTTACTGCGCGCCTCTGCTAATTTGACCGCTAAAGCACAGGATAAAAGTCGGACGCGTAGTGAATCTGCTCGACTTGTTAGAATAATAGGAATACGGGCACCCAGGACAATGCCTGCGGCATCTGCGTGTCCAAGGAATGTTAATTGTTTAGCCAAAATATTCCCCGATTCTATTTCAGGCACCAGTAAAATGTCTGGATCGCCTGCAACTGAGGATTGAATACCTTTTTCCATGGCCGCTTGTTTATTGATGGCACTATCAAACGCAAGCGGTCCATCTAAAACAGCGTTTATTATTTGGCCTCGATCAGACATCTTGCATAAAGTCGCGGCATCAACAGTGGCCTGCATCTTAGGGTTGATTAGACCTATAGCTGCCAGTATGGCTACTTTTGGTTTTTTGCTCTCACCAAATACTGTACGCCAGAGATTAATCGCGTTTTGGCAAATGTCCGCCTTTTCAGACGTGTTTGGAGCAATATTGACGGCGGCATCCGTAATAATGAGGGGTTTGTGATAAGAGGGAATATCCATAAGATAAGCATGACTAATACGATATTTTGTACGTAAAGCTTTGACTGATACAATGGCTGATAATAACTCATTGGTTGAAAGTGCCCCTTTCATAATAGCGTCTACTTGACCTTCTGCCGCTAATTCCGCAGCTTTTGCTGCCGCGGCATCGCTATGTTCAGTATTGATTAATTTCCATTCGGAAATATCGATATCTTTTTCTTGTGCTGCTGATTTGATTTTCTTTACAGGGCCAATAAGGATCGGATTGATTAATTTTGTTTTGACAGCGTCATTGACTGCTTCTAACACACTGGCTTTAACGGGGTGGACAACTGCAGTAGAAATTACTTTTTTGCGCTGGCAGGATTGAATAATGGACTGAAGTCGGTCATGGGTATGTAATTCAACGTCTGGTAAATTAATTTTTGGAGCACGGACTTTTTTTGTAGGAGCAAGAACGGTAGCCAATCCTTCCATTACAGTTTCTCCACGTTGATTGACACCCTTGCAATCAAAAATTACGATGGGTTTGTCATCCTTTTTTTCGTGTACTATTACTGTCACTGTAATCGTATCGTTAATGCGTACTGGCTTTTTGAATTTGATGTCCTGTTCAAGATAAATCGTTCCTGGCCCAGGTAAAACAGTTCCAAGTAGTGTGGATATAAGGGAAGCTGACCACATCCCGTGTCCAACAATACCTTGAAAGATATCACTTTTTGCATACTCCGGATCCATGTGTGCGGGGTTGATATCACCTGAAACAGCTGCAAAAAGTTTAATATCTTTCTGAGTCAGTAGCTTATTTAAACTGGCTTGTTGACCTACTGTCAGTTCATCAAAGACAACATTTTCTAAGAATTCCTTACTCATACTTATCCCTTTCAATTTCTGCAGCACATATAAGTTTAGTTTCAATTACTGGAGGAAGCGAGGTAATTCGCCGTGCATTTGATAAAGCATTTGAGTAGCTACGCATTTCAGGTAATTCAATCAGTCATTCTCATTGAATCCTGTGATTTAGTCCTGCACTATTCGGTTCCTACTCCAACAACATATTTTTTTGAAAAAATTTCACTTGATGCGTCTAAATGGTTAGATAAATAACGAATGCCTAGGTTCCGTGAACCAATTTTCTATCGCATCCAAATAAGCGCCCCAGCCAAATGTAAGAAACCGGAAAAAGCGGTTGTTGTTTTATCAAAACGAGAAAAAACACGCCGAAAATGTTTGATTTTAAAGAAAAAAGCTTCAATTAAAAATCGCTCTTTGTACTGTTCTTTATCGATTTTTCTTGGTTTTTTTTGCATTCCTTTTTGATGGAATGGTTGCAGTGCAACCTTGATTCTCCAGTGTGTCTACAAGTGCCTGTGAATCATATCCTTTATCTGCAAGAACTACCGTATCGCGCAGCTCCTTCAATAATTCTGCTGCTTGAGTAATATCGTTTCGATGCCCACCGGTCAGAATAAATTTAATGGGATTACCCAACCCATCCACCAAAGCATGAATTTTAGTGGTAAAACCCCCTTTACTGCGGACCAATGCTTGGGAATCATTCCCATCCCTGTGATAACCAGATGCACAAGCATGAGCACGCACTATAGTGGCATCAATCATGACAGCCTGGTCATCAATATCACTAACTGAGGACATTAATCCAGACCAAATGCCCCGATCTGCCCATGTTTTATACCGCTTATGAATGTTACGCCAATGTCCGTAATAGGAAGGGAGTAAGCGCCATTGACAGCCTGTACGCAATACATACCAAACCCCTTCCACAAAGCATCTTGTCTGTTTCTCATTCTTAATGTGTAATCCCTTTGCTTTTTGTAGAAATGAATAAACTGTATCCCAGACTCGTTCTGATATATTATTATGCATGTAGGCAGTTCCATTAGTGATATTAACGACGGCAAATCGAATTTCACTATAAAAACTGCCTACTTTTCAAGTAATTAAAAAAATTGGTTCACGGAACCTAGGACTCATTCAATTCTTTAATGTTGGAGACAGTGTGATTGGATAATGATTTCAATTTCAAAAACCTAATCTATGAATACCGCCTTATTTCTGATACAACACCCAAAATAGTAACGCCGCCTTCTTCTTTCACCGATACCACAGCCCATAAATCATTTTCAGCCAGCAACTGAAACAAGCAACCATCAGATTCACCATATTTTCGTAGAACAGTTTGACTTTTAGAACCTAGATATGCCAACACATAATCACCAGGATTAGGAGATTGATCTGCATTAATCACAACAATTGAACCAGCAGGGATTTTGGGTTCCATACTATTGTCTTCAACAACCACAGCAAATAATTTCTCAGCATTTAAAGCCTTGTTAAAACTGTCGATAACAATCGTTCTTTCCTTACTATAATCAGACGCATCCAGTATTTCTTTATAATGATGCGCATCCTTCATGCTCAAAACAGGAATATGGCGCATACCAAAGTTAGCATTTCGCGTTAACTCACCCTGTGGATTATTGGTTAAACAAAGAAGATAGGATGCTGAAACATTCAAATGATCGGCTAAAATCTTTGCCTCAACAGGGCCAGGGCTTCTGGTACCTTGCTCCCAGTTCCCTATTCTTGCGGGGGAAAGATCATCGGTTTTTTCTGCCAGTTCTTTAATGGTTAATCCAGCTGCTTTCCTGGATTCTTTAATGCGATTGCCAATTTTTTCTTTGATGTTCATATCATTCGTCCATTCATTTTCAAAAAACCATTGACATGCACACGATTTGATTTATTATGGAATCTTAAAACAACGTTTTGTGTTTTTTATTCAATGATTCGAATTGGAATAATGCTACCTCAATTATCGAGTCGTGTAAATAATTTATTAAGGTGTTTGTTTTAGATGGACTTTTTATTTGTAAATACACGGGAGTTATCTGCCTTGATCGGATTGCCTTATATCCAACAATCCACCTACTTAATTGGTGTACGCCCTTTCATGGACCGTAAAACTGGCTTTGTGGGTATCAAGAGACGAATCAGCTATCAATCGCTTGCTGAGGCGCTTTATATTGAACCGCATCCTGGTATTCAATCTGGCTCGCCGTCAAAACAACAACTTCGCCGTGTCATTAAAAGCCTTGAACGAGTAGGCTTAATTGAGATTCATTCAGACAGAAAACATCTCGTTTTAAAATGCCTCTTAGCAGACGGGCATTATTCTGCCCAAAATAAAGCCGACACTATCCCGACACCTCAAGCCGACACAAAGCCGGCATTCAAAAGTAAAGAAAAATCTTATAGTTATGGTAACTCTTATCAAAAAAGCGACATAGGTCTCAATGCAAAAGCCGACATACCTCATAACTCAGTAAATAATTGTGTGTATGTGCGCGACCAATTTGAAAAATTTTGGACGCTTTATCCACAGAGAAAAAACCGTGGGCAAGCATTTGATGTGTTTGTAAAACTTAATCCCTCTGAAGATTTATTCAAGCAAATTATTACAGCCCTTCAGGCACAGATCAAAAACCACCACGAATTAGTTGCTGCAGGTCATTGGGTACCCAAATGGAAATACCCTGCCAACTGGCTATTGCAGCAATGCTGGTTAGAAGAAATTGAAACTATAAATACAAAGGAGCGCCCAAATGCAAAGAGCCGATCAAATCGTCAGCGCAAAACTTCAGCAGACATTCTCAGCGAATCCTGCCGAGAAGCAAGCTTCGACTTTGAAGAAGAATCCCCAAAATCAGAAAACGTCATCCAATTCGGACGAAAACGCAATTTGTGACAAACGGATTGATACGCTTTTTATCCGCTTTGCTGCCATTTATGGTCATTTATGGATCAACAGTTTCAATGATGAACGAACCATTTATTTTGCAAAAAAGGAATGGTCGGAAGGTTTAAAGCCTTTCAATAATGCCATTGTCAAAGAAGCATTACTCCAATTTCGTGAAAAACATCGATTCCCACCCAGCATTCCTGAGTTTATTGCTTGCTGTAAGGAAAAGGTAGCACGTAAGCAACTCATAACAATGGTATCTGAACCCATAAAAAAACCATCACCAGAAGTGGCAAAGCATCACATAAACATGATGAAAGCTGCATTAACCCGTTTATAAAACAAGGAGTACAAACATGCTCATATTGAATAGAACCATAGATCAAAGCATTTTTCTCGATAAAGGACGAATACAAATCAAAGTCATCAAAATAAATGGAGGCCAAGTACACCTGGGTTTTACCGCTTCTAAGCAAGTTGACATTGTTCGAGAAGAAATATTTTACAGAAATCAGGGTAAACCAACGAATTCCAAAGGCTTAGCAGAATCCATCAAATAAATAATGCCGGCACACGCCGGCGGAGGTGTGTATGTGTAAAATTTTATTTTGTTTAGCTTTATCATTAATTCATTTTCAAGCACTGGCAGTCAATGTCACTCAAGTAAGTCGTTACGCAACCGTCAACAATAAGCCGCTGCCAGCCCAAGTTAATCCACTGAAATCCATACAGCAAGTCCATTTCCCATCGTCAATTCAAACAATAGGCGATGCTGTTAATCATTGGCTTTCCTACTCAGGCTATCACTTAGTGCCAACTGACAAACAAAGTCCTCACTTGAAGCAAATACTCAAACAACCTTTGCCCCAAGTGGATCGTAACCTTGGACCTTTATCTATTGAAAATGGCTTAACCGTGTTGGTTGGACAAAATCTGTTTTCCCTTAAACACGATGACTTATTGCGCGAAGTGAATTTCACTCTGATTGAAAGGAGGAAAGGATGAGAGCTTATCTGGATAGCAAATGGTTATTACTGGTTTTGCTCAATGCTCTGGTGGTTTTACTTGTTTGTTTTAAAAGCCAACCGGTGAAGACTCAGGTTCAGGATTTATCTTTTTTAGAAAATCGATTGTCAGCTATTGAGTCTAAATTAAGACAACCTGTGAAAGAACCAGATTTAACGCCGATTAACCATAACCTTAAACAGTTGGGTCAATTCATTCAGCAGCTGCAAAACAAAGATGATCATCAGTTAGGTGAACTTTTTTCAACCGGACAAGTTGCAATCAAAAAGCAGCTGGATGGTATCGCAGAACTACTGACTCGATTAGAGGATCAAAAACATCCCATCAAAACCTTGCCGGCAAACAATATGCCCTTTCAAGTGTTGAGCATTGACAGTATTCAGGATGTCAGTGTTGCCTCCGTTCTTTATGACTATAAAACAAAGGCTCTTGAAAAAGGCGATTCTTTAGCTGGCTGGAAGGTAATCCAAATTGATTTTGCGAGACAGTTTATAGAGTTTGAAAATACAGACAACGCTCATGTTTCCCTCTCATTGAAATCCAATGAGGTGGCGCATGGCTAAGTTAGCGGCTTTGACTTTGGGATTGATTTTTAGCTCCGCTGCTTCTGCCGGCCTTTCTATTCCTGGGATTATCAATCCTTCCATTAAAAGTGAAGATAATGCGCTGGCCAAAGCGGGCGTAACTGAAATTCAGGATGAAGTGATTGATGAGAAAGACTTTGAACTTTCTGATAGCCAGAAGCATGAAGCTAAGGTTTGGCAATTATCGGAAGCTGAAGAAAAGCGCTATATCCAGTTAATGCAAAGTCGTAGCGGTGTTTATTACCAAGGGCTTCGCATGAGTCCGATTGATATTTTAGGACTAAATGCCCGTGATGATACAGAGCGGGAACACTTCGCCGAACTTGCCGCCATTCAAGAAGCGCAGAAAGTGGCTCAAAACATCGCCTGGAACAATGCCTTTTATCAGGCGTATAACAAGCTTTTTAAAGATGTGCCAGTTGTTGGTGATTTTGATCCATCCCCCTACTCACCCTATGCCCATCAGCCAATTCAGTTGAAATCAGGCGAACGCTTGTATTTGTTTATTAAAGCCGACGATGCGGTAAAAACCATTTTAATGCAACTCATAGATAGCGTTAGCCGAACACCCAATACCCAATTAAACCTATTTTTTGTTGATATGGATTCGGATGCCATTCAACTATGGGCTAACCGTCAGCAGATTCCATTGACATTGGTCAATTCTCAGCAAGTTACTTTGCACGATGGTACACAACAATTTGAAGCCTTAACGGTTAAGAAAAAACATACTCCGCTCTTGTTGTTATCCAATGGTAAAGCCTCTCAGATTGTCGATATGGGGAGGTTTTAATGATGCGTGTTTTGTTTTTGATGCTGATTGCGTTTAACGCATTTAGTCTGCAGGTGATTCCTTTAACGCTTGGCCACTCTGAAACATCCAGTCAGCTGGACTTATCCAGTCCCATTGGTGTGCCAGCTAAAAGCAAAGCTACCTTCGGTAAGATAGATGCCAAGAAAGTTAATACCAGTGTATTTCATAACGCTGTATTTGTGATTGGCGCTGATCGTCTTTCAAAGCAGTGGTTAGTTCAACATCAAAAACAATTACAGGATATGCAAGCCATTGGGTTTATCACTAATGTCGATGACTTTGAAACCATCATTCAACTACAGGAACAAAGCCAATTACCTTTGCTACCGGTCAATGTTGATCCTTTGATGCAATTAATCGGTGTCAGTCATTACCCCATTGTCATTGCTGAGGGTCAAGTATGGCAGTAGTAAAACAATATTCCAGAAGAATGACGTTGCACCTTGCCCTGGTGGTCTTTTTGGGCTGGTTATGTTTGCTCATATGGGCCGTAAGTCAATGGGCATTATATGGATATTCCCAAGCTTTCAATAATGTAAGCTCACTGGTAGACAATCAAAGACAAGCAATCACACCAGTATATCGAGGATCATTATTATCAGCCCTGCCTTTGGAACCCCGTTTTCAGTTATCACTGGATCACCCTTATCTTGCCAAACTTTCCTTTAACGAAATAACCGCTGATTTGGTCACGAAAGCACAACAATTTATCAAGCTGATGCTGCTTTCCAGCCAGTGCATGTTAATCAAACTCATGATTCTTTTGGCTGCCATGCCCTTATTTGCTCTGGCTATGCTCGCAGGATTAGTTGATGGTTTAAACCAAAGAGCCATCCGCACGGCCTGTCTTGGTCGTGAGTCATCTTATGTTTTTCACCGTTTAAATCACTACTTCAGGAAAGGTTTAGTCATTGTATTAATGATCTGGCTTTCGATGCCTATCAGTATCACACCAGCTTATGTGTTTATACCGATTAGTCTCATGTTGGCGCTGATGGTAGCGATGACCGCCAGTCGATTTAAGAAATATTTATAAGGGGATGCCATGAAACGAATCTTATTAGCAATATTGTTTTTTGCAAGTGTGACTGGGCATGCAAATAATGCAAACCTCAATGAAACACTGGTCCGCATCATCAATCAAATTAACGCCATTATGCCTTTGCTGGATGAAGCACAAACCGAACTCAACCCGAATGCCCGAATTCAGCTGCATCTCAAAAGCTTTACCGATAACGAAGGCCAACAGCATGCCGGCGTTCGAGAAGATTTATTAATGATTCGCAATGGCTTGATTGATTATATCAACCAGCCTGTCATTGCCCCTCGCAGGATAAAACCACTCAACAATGATTTTGTGAGGAAACCTTAATGAGTAAAGACGAAATCGCAAAGCTCTTTGCTGCCAGTTTTCAGCAGTCAAGCCAAGGAGTTTCGGTGAATGTCTTTTCCAGCAGTATCCGCTTTATTGCTATCTCAATGGTGATATTAGCGGTCATGTGGTCTGTGAACCACTTCTTAGGCTCAGAAGAAAAAGAACAGGATGGTTTTTTGCATCGTCTGGGCTCTCGTCTCATCAGACTGGTCATTGGTCTGATGGTGTTTATTTTATTGCTTTATGTCAGGGGGTAATGATGAAAACAATTACACGTTCTATTTATTTAAGCTTAATCAGTCTGTTTTACGCACCGGCCATGTTTGCTGCCGATGCCTGGTTTCCCAAGATTTCCGATGCCGACAACATTGGCGATGGATCAAAAAATATGATGTCAGTAACAGGAAACTACGTCAAACAGGGCTTGGGATTATTACTTTTTATCACCGCGGTAGTCACTTTCATTAAATTCATTACCACAGTGCAACACGGCATTGAGGAATCAAAGAAAAATGAAGGTTCGATGGTGGCCTTCGGTACTTTTGCTGTGATGGGCATTACTTATCTCGCCATCAGTATCGCTTCGGGTTATGTCGGTTATTCGATGATTACTAAATTCAAAATCTAAGGAGGTGAAGTTATGAGTCAGCCTTCATCGCGCCATTTATCCCATGACTTCCCTGCTTGGAAAGGTTTAAGTCTGCGGGAGTTATTTTGGATTGTCGTGACTACAACACCACTGGCTACCATGGTGTTTATCATACTGGGATGCCTAATTGACTTCCCTATAGCCAGCGGCTGTGTGGGCTTTATTGTTGGATTCATTCTGGCAATTAGCGTATGGCCCAAAAGCATTGCTCGCATCAAAGCGGACAAGCCTTATGGCTATGTCACTAAAAAGGCTATCCAGTTATTGGTGCGATTAAGGCTCAAACGCTCTCCCTGGATTCATTACCAAGGACAGTGGAACAAGAACAAATCAGTAGGAGGAAGTCATGTTTAACTACTGGAAGAAAATCGACAGCCTGCACCACCATAATCGTTTATTGTTGGCTTTTGTTGGTGTATTAACCACCATCATTTTGGCTTTACTTATCACTTTATATTCAATGCCCAAACGTTATGAATTCTGGCTGAGCCCAAGCATGGCTGCCAATGGTGGTTTGATGAAAGCCCATGATATCCCAAATGAATATGTACAAGGGTTTGTCACATCACTTATGCCAGCTTTATATAGCTGGCAGGCAAATGGCAAAGAGGAATTTAACCGCAATATGAAAGCCTTTCATTATTATTTCACTCCTCGTCATGAGCAATTGCTTGAACAAACTCTATCAGCCTTTAAGAACGCGCAATTGTTTAACCGCTCTCAAGTCGCCAGCCTTTATCGCTTCATGGAGGCCGATGATATTAAGCGAATTGGTCCCAACAGTTGGGAGGTAAAACTGGTTTTAAGAATTACGCAGCGGTTAAAAGACAATTCGCCCATGGTGATTGCCGATAAAGTTGTTGCCTACCATTTGCGCGTGGTCAAACTCAATTTATCCCGTCTCCATAACCCATTCCAATTAGCCCTGGATGGTTATACCAAACCTGAAACATTGGTTAAAGATTTACTGGTTCAACCGGAGGATGCTCATGCGAATGATTAAAATCTTAAGTCTGTGGCTTTGCTTAATCAATTTCAGCTATGCCCTGCAAAGCGAACATATGGTCTGGGAAAAGGTACCTTTAAATATTGAGTTGCCTTTGAAACAGGAGCGCCTGATTCAATTCCCTCAAGCCATCAAAATTATTGACCAAAACCTAAGTCCTGCGCTGGATATTTTGAAAGTGAAGGGCAGTCTCTATCTCAAAGCACAAGACAGCTTCAAAAATGCCAGGATTATTTTGCAATTGATTCCTGACGGGGAAGTGATCCTTTTAAATCTGAAAGCGGATGAACAGTTCAGTAACACCACACCCATTGAAATCCTGACCGATGATCCGAAACGAGAAGGAAAGGATGCCAGCAGTCATTATGAATACAATGCCATCCAGCTGACTCGTTTTGCCATCCAAGCTTTATACGCCCCAGAACGAGTGCAACAAATCCCAAATGGCGTTTACCGCACACCGATGCAAACTCATAAAACCATTCCTTTATTTTATGGTGCCAGTATTGAAGCGCACCCCATTGCTTCTTGGCGTGGTGGATCATTACATGTCACCGCGGTTGAGTTGAAAAACCTGCTAAATAAATCAATCCGATTGAAACCAGGTGATCTGATTGGTCACTGGCAAACAGCAAGCTTTTATCCGGCTAATCATCTATCTGCCAGAGATAAGCATGAAAGTACCACCGTTTTTTTAGTCTCCGATAAACCATTTCACGAAGCCTTAATTCAACATGCGAGGTATAGCCGATGAATAAAAACAGCGGAATTAAAATTCTATCAGGCTCTGTTGCCTTGGTTGCCATCCTGATTTTGTTTAACAGTAAAAGCACGCCACCCGCAATAGAACCGACCACCAACACAAACAATTTTAATGAAGCCATTGCCAGTCAGTTTAATGACAATATCCGTGATGTCTCAGCCCGTCTTCAAGAAACGGAAAAACGGCTGGAGCAAATGCAGCAGGAAAATAAAACTCTGCAATCCAAGCTTCAACAACCTAAGCAAGACAATAGCCACAAACTCAAAGAAGAACTTCTAGCTTTAAAAGATCAAATTGCCTCTATCGCCCAAAGTAAAACCAAATCCTATCCGATGGAAGGCAAGGTTGAGGCAAAGCAAATTAAGGATCTGGATGAGCTGTTAGACAAACCGCCAGCTGAACACAAAGAACTGTCTTTATGGGATGGACAAAAAGAAAAAGAAGAAGGTCCCAAAGCAACGCCATTCTATACCATTCCAGCCGGAAGTGACTTCAGTAAAGTAACCTTGTTATCTGCACTAATCGGTGAAGTACCCATTGATGGAAAACTCATGCAACCGCTGTTTCCTTTCTCAGCCTTGATATCCCGTGGTGATTTGATGACCGCCAACGGCATGCAATTACCTAATGAAATTATTGGCATGAAAGTCAGCGGATATTCAATCGGTGTGGGTTCATTCCTTGATAACATCAGCTGTGTACGGGCTTATGTCCATATCGTTACCCATAAGTAATGCTATATTAATTTTTCCTTACTTTTGAGATAATGCTGCCTTTTTAAAGGCAGTATTATCCATGGATTGGATCGACCATGAGTATGGTTCCGTGAATATCGGCGATCAACGTTTAAATAAACGAGCAAAAGAGTTATTAAAAAGGTTTAGTGATAAACCAACATCAAGTATACCTGAAAGTTGTAAAGGTTGGTCGGAAACCAAAGCAGCCTATCGATTTTTTGAGAATAATACGGTTACCGCAAAAAAAATTATAAAACCTCATCGCATAGCCACCCTTAAGCGAATTAAAGAACATCCGATTATCTTATTGCTTCAAGACACAACAACGCTTAACTATAGCGGTCAAAAAGAACGTGAAGATATTGGCCCTATTCAACAAGATAACGTGCGGGGTCTTTTTCTTCATCCCACTCTTGCGGTAACGCCCAACCGCGAATGTTTAGGAGTAGTTGACTATGAACAGTGGTCACGGGAAAAATTTACGCATCGAAGCTCAGAAGAACGAAGAGCTGAACGTGATTCAAAAGCAATAAAAGACAAGGAAAGTTACCGGTGGGTCAGAGGTTATAAAAAAGCCACAAAACTTGCTAAGGCAATGCCCGATACTCAATTTGTTTATATTGCTGATAGAGAAGGTGATATTTATGATATCTATCATGAAGCGAATACAGCTTTCGCTAAAGGAACTGCCGATTGGGTGATTAGAGCAACATTCGATCGTTCTATTTTGGATGAGAATCAACCTAAAAAACGCAATAAATTAAAAACAAGCGTAAAAGCCTCTTCCAGTATTGGAAAAATAACATTTACTACGTCCTCATTTGGAAATAGAAAAAAACGAGAAGTAGCACAAGATATTTATGCAAAAGAAGTGACTTTGCTCCCTCCTCGGGATAAAGCAAAAGAAGGTTTTACCCCCGTTAAAATAACAACAATCATTGCCACAGAGACAAACCCACCGCCTGGAGAGAAAGCAATCGAGTGGACACTTTTAACCAGTGTACCTATATCCAACTTGGAAGCAGCGTTACAAGTAATTCAATGGTACTTATGTCGCTGGCAGATCGAAATTTTTTTCAAGGTATTGAAAAGCGGATGCGCTATTGAAAAATTGCAGTTAAGCAACAAGCAACGATTTGACCCTTGCCTCGCTCTGTATCTTATTGTTGCTTGGCGTATTTTGTTCATGACCATGGTTGGTCGTGCTTCCCCATCATTAAGCAGTGAATGTCTATTTGAGCCCATAGAATGGCAAACCGCCTATGTTATGATCTATGAAAAACCCCCTCCAAATGAACCCCCAACCCTGAAAGATACTCTGAGAATGATTGCCCAATTAGGAGGTTTTCTCGGACGAAAGCATGACGGTGAGCCCGGTCCTATTGTGATGTGGAAAGGTTTACGAACCCTTTATGAATATATTAAAGCGCGTGAAGTATTTACACGCGCTTTTGGACATACTTATGGGTAATGATATGGCTTATGTCACCTCAGCCTTATTTGTTTTTGACGACGGCCATTTCGTCACGGTAGGCCAGGAACAAATGAAAAGTTCAGCCGAGATGATTAACAATGACAGCATTGGCTATCTTACCACTCAATACGGCAATCCTTGCATTAAGGGTCAATACATCACCAATGCACCGCAAGTACTGACTTCATTTATGGCTGCAGGGGGTATTCAAGGTGCTGGCAATGCTTTATCCAAATGGCAGATGACCTATCAGGCCGAAGGTGGCAACGCCATAGCTACCCCAACAGGCCAACTTGGGCATTTTGCTGCAGGTGGTGCCTTAAACGAAGGCAGCCAGAAGATTACCGACTGGATGGAAAAACGCATTCAAGGCAGTTTTGATATGGTCTTTGTGCCCGCCAGTCTAAAAGTACAAAACCGATTTATTCCAAATCAACTCAGCCTTCATTTCAATCAAACTATTTCTATCGATAAAGAACTCAACGGGAGGGTATTAGATTATGGCAACACTTCTGAAAAACACTTTGATAATGCTTTGCGTTAGTCTGGGGTTATGCGCCTGTTCAACGGCTAAGGTATCTCAGGGAACCATACCAGAACAGGGCTTAACGGTTAGCCAACTCTATCAGCTTAATCAATCACAACCGTTGCCCAGGCGAATAGCAAAACCAGTTTCACTGAACCATCAGGAACAGCAATTTAAGGCACTGGCCAATCCGGAGGTACCAATACATGTCTTTGCCCATGTCGCCAATATAGGGGATGAGCAAATCATCAAGCCTGCTTATGACACACGTTTTTTTCTCTATAAGCACAACCAGTATGCGCTGGCATCAGAACTGTATTGAGGTGAATTATGAAGAACATGATTAACTGGCTGTTAGGGGAGCATAATCCTAAAGCAGAACAGGAAAAGATCGTTCGAAAACGCTTTGCTGACTCCTTGCCCTCTTTTGCCGACAAACTCGCCATTGCTGATTTTAATGATGAGCATAATATCTTTTTATTTGCTGATGGTAAAAGCCTCGGTTCTGGGTTTGAGTTAGGCGATATACCTGCTGAAGCTGCCGCACCTGAATATTTGCAGGCTGTCTTTAATAAAGTGCGTGATACCTTTGCCTCAGTCGTACCACTTCATCAAACGGATCCCTGGCTGATGCAAATGTTTGTTCAAGATGATTACAGTCTTGAACCGGTGATTGACCATATTAAAAGTCATGTTGATGACAGACTCATTAACACTCAAATAACTCAAGATTACCTACAAAGGCTGCAGGATTTATTTAAAAAGATGAGTCGGCCACAAGGGATATTTGTTGATCCGAAAACAGGCCAGCCCTACCGTGGAAGAAGAAGGCGTATTCGGGTTTTATTTTATCGACTGTTAAATGAATCTAACCCTGATCGCCAAACTGTATTCAAGGAACATCAAGACATCATTGCCCAGGTTGAATCAAAACTCCGATCACCTGGATTGCAGTTAAAGCGCCTCACAGGCAAAGACTATTATCAATGGTGGGTGCGCTGGTTTAATCCAGCCAGTGCTGAAAGTCTGTTAAAACAATTTCCATATCCTGAAACAAAAGCAGCCGGCTTTAATCTGGCGCAAAATGTTTTCTTCTCACCACCTGAAAGCGATGACAAAGGCTTTATTTTTAACGACCTGAAACATCGTATTTTATATGTGGATGGCTTGAAAGAAGCACCAGAAATTGGCCTGATTTCTCGGGAAAGACCGCAAGCCAATCCCAAACACCGTTATGCCTTATTAGATACCTTACCCGAAAGCAGTATCTATACCATTCAAGTGGTATTTTCTCATGATTCATCATTAGATGCCCACCTAACCCGACTGGAAAAAGGCATTGTTGGCACCAGTTTGAAACCCTCTCAAGTAAGAGGTGATATCAAAACGGCCCGCAATGAACTGACCATGGGTAATCGTTTATTCTGGGTTAATCAAGCAGTGTTTTATCGGGCTCAAGATGAGCAAGAAGCCAACGACATTGAAAAGCGGCTGCAGGATATTTTTGTCGAAGCAAAAATGCCTTTGATTGAATCACGTTTTGATATTCACCCCTTAAACTCCTATCTCAACGCACTGCCTTTTAATTTTATACCGCAATATGCGAGACTTTATTTGTGCTATGACCGTTTGATGTATGCTTCAGAACTGGCAGCCCTTCTACCAGTCTACGGACGCAACCAAGGCGCAAGGCATTTACCCTGTTTTACCTTTTTTAATCGCTTAGGCGAACCGGTATTTTTTGATTTACTGCATCATGATTTTGTATCCCAAAATTCGCACTGCGCCATCTTTGCCAACTCAGGCGGGGGTAAATCCGTTTTAACTGGCTGGATGGTGCAGTCATTACTGGCGATGAAAAATGCCCGTATTGTTTTATTTGAAATGGGCAATTCCTTTGACCGCATCTTAACCCATTGCCAAAAGCATGGACTAAAAACCAAACAGTTAATGCTGTCTAATCAAAAAGACAAAGCCGTTCCCTTAAATCCATTTTGTGATGCCTACAAAGCATTGACGGAAATCAGCGAGCAATCTAATCATGCGCTGGAATTATTGCAGCAGTTGAAAAAGGACAGGTCGCAACCGGCAAACGAATCCGAACTTAACTGCGAAGATGAATCTCGCTCTTATCTGGCTGAACTGGCGTTGGCCTTAAGAACCATGATTACAGAAGCCAATGAAAAAGAAGAACAAGGATTCACGCTTGCTGATGAAACGCTGCTAATTGAAATATTAAGCGATGCCATCGTCACTTGTGCCAAAGAGAATATCCCGCAAATGTTGACAGAACATGTGCTACAAGCATTTGATGGGCGCATCAAAAAGGAAACGGTTCCCAAGAAAAAAGAACGCCTACAGGATATGGCTGACCGGCTAAAAAGCTATGTCATCAACAATTCAAAATCCCGATTTTTTAATGTGCCTACCGATCCCCTCGATGACTTTGATATTTTCCATATCGATATTTCAGCCATCAAAGATGATAAAGGCAAACTTGCCCTGGTCATGGTGTCGCTGTTACCCAGAATACTGGCCATGGCAGAACGCACGCAAAACGATGACCGCCCCATGTTTTTAATCATCGATGAAGCACACATTCAATTTGAAATTGATGTCATTGTTTCCTGTGCCCTGCTTATTGCTAAAGTCGCCAGAAAACTTGGACTTTGGCTCATCCCTGTTACCCAAAATGTTGCCGATATGCGTTCAGCCAAAGCAACCAAAATTTTGTCTTTGATGGAAACATGGATTGTGCTTGGACTGGATGAAAATGAGCTCAAAGACATCAAACAATTTAAACACCTGACACCACAGCAGGAAGCCTTGATTCGAGACATTGATTCACAAAAAGGACTGTATGCAGAAGCGGTACTTTTAGGCTCCCGTTATCAAGGTTTATTCCGAGTTATACCGCCTCGTTACCTGCTTGCACTGTTAATGAATGAAAAAAGTGAAAAAGTAGCCAGAGGTCAATTGGAGAAAGATTATGACGTACTCAAAGCCGCTGAGATTATGGCAGAAAAACTGGAACAGCCCAAAGTTAATGATGACACTGGGGCTTATTTTTATGATTAATACGGCTCATGCGCTTGAAAGCACCAAACCGCCCCATCCAGTGAACACCTTTACCATTGCCGGCAGAGTCATATCAAAGATATTCCATAATTCACATTATAAAATCATTGGTTCTTGTGCCTGGCGTCATGGTCATTATCCACCCAAAATATCAGTTACCGCTGCAGTTGAACAATTCTTGCCTGACCTCATTGTCACTGTGAGTAATAAACCGGAAGAAAATCCCTGGATTGAGGCACGAGCTTTGTATGAAAACAAAGCCAATAGGCACGCTTACCAACAAGCCTACAAACTTGCTACCGGTATGGATTTAGGTTTTGGCAATGACAGCAGCCAAACAACCAGTTTGCATGGTAATGATGAGCGCACCCGAGTCGTTGATGTGATTGGCAGCCCCGCTGCCTTTTACCGCTTCCCATTTTTATCCCTGAAATCGGAAACCGGTTTTGGTATGCCATATTATCTATCTGAGCTTGATGCAGTGATGGATAGAACCGAAGCAGCCGAGTTGGTGTATATAGCATCTCATCCACAACTGTTGATCAGCCATGATATCGGCACTGCAACACATATCTGGGGTACTGAAATTCCAAGACTCATGCGAGTTACTCAGCCTTATAACTTCCGCGCTTCAGTTGTCGCTGCCATGCACGCGGTTGATATCGTGACTAATCAAAACCCGCTTCATGTCACCAAATCTACCAGCAACAGTTGCGGTCAAAACTGTGTTGTCGCCAATGGCATCTTTGATCCAAATAACCAGAAAGTCATCTGGCAGGAAGTCTACCCAAACAATCGCACCTTCCATCCAGGTGATCCAAATGACTTCGGGATTGAAGATGACAAGAACGGCAACGGCAATTATGTCTTTGTTGTCTGGCGCAAATACAGAGGATGCGTGCAACACCATGGCAAACTGATTCGCTTTCTAACCTTTCCCAAAGTGGGGCAACCACAAAAACGCTAGGGTATCATATGAAAAAAATAATCCTGTTAACCACACTAATTCCAACAAGCCTTTTTGCCAGTGGCTTTATGCCCAGCCAATCCGATTACTATTATCAATTAGGCGGTGCATCCAACTTGTTTGTACCTCCCATCAACAAAGACCAAACTCTAAAAATTGGTGCAGACATCGATGGGCGCATGGGCTTTTCCTGTAGTGGATTTAATCCCGTGGTATCGATTACCAATACCATGCAGGATTTAAAAAAATCCTCGCTCAATATCCCAGCTGGTGTGATTAGCAACTTAAAAGGCTCTGTTGCAGGCTACCCTCTGTATAAACTGCAACAAGCCATGCCTGCCTTATACAATGTTCTGCAAAATACAGCATCCAGTGCGCAAAACGAATTTACTCTCAAAGTCAAAGATTGCCAGCAGGTCAAAGAAGCTTTAGAGCAAAATCAGTCTCCTGTTGAAAGCATGCTTTCGGTGTCCGACAGCCAGGGCTGGCTTGATGCAGCCAAGCGAGCCAAAAAGGAAAATGTTGATGTCACCGAAACCTCAAAAAGTATTGCCCAAAAACGGGATGAATACGGTCTGCCCTGGATAGGCAGTGATAAAGGTAATGCCGGCGGTAAATTTCAACGACCAATTAAAGTAATCAACGATGTGGTAATTGCCGGATATAACATCTTATTGGAACGCAAACCACTTGATTCAACAACCAAGCCGTATGAGAAAACACCCATGACAAAGACCTGGGCTACTCCTAATGATGCGGCGAATTGGGCAGTTAAAGTATTAGGCGATATTCACGTCAGCAGCAGTGACACCAAAGAAAACCATGACGCCAAAGCCGGTATGGGTTTATCAGCCTTACTGCAAAGCTGCGCTAATGCCAACACCTGCAGTCAAAATATTGCCAAAGCACTCTGGAATCTGGTCAATGGCAGCTGGGCATTAACCGAAGAAAATCTTCATAAAGTCAGTGCTTCCAATTTGCTGATCACCGATGAAATCATCCTAACCATCCAACACTTACCCAGAGAAGAACAACTGCTCACCGTATCCAAGCTAGCCGAAGAAATTGCCGTTCAAAATATGCTGGATAAAGCCTTAATGATGAGACGAATCCTACAAGCCGGCCTTCAGGTCCAGGAAGTGCAAAACTTAAAACCCGCCTTGAACATGGTGCGTTTTGCCTTAAAAAAACTCGATGATGATATCCATTCATTGGCATTTGAAAATGAAGTGCGCAAAAAAATGATGACTGACACTCTGACTATGATCATGGACATCCGTCATCAAGCCCAAGGCGCAAGCATGCCTGGCCAGGACCATGAGCAACCCGCTGTGAAAAATGGTGCAGTCTATGTAAAAGAACAAAAAGGGGCCTGATATGATCGTCTTCAATCCACTTTCGTTATACACCACCTACCTTGGCTGGCAGCAATATGAAATCATCTTCAATGCTTTGTGGCAAACAGGATTGTTATATCTTGGATTTCTGGCAGTCGGCTATCGCTTTTTAAAAAATGTACTGGTGCCAGCTGGTGCATTTTTTGCGGTGGAGCATGCCCTAAATCATTTCCTCTATGAATTAGCTATTACCGTTTTAATGTGCGGGATATTTGTCTACCCCTGCGTTCCACTGGAAACCAAAGCACTGCAGTTTAAACCGTTATGCGGTCTGAAATCACAATCAACAGCCACCTTCGGCGATACTGGCACAACCTATGATGAAGCATTTGCAGATGTTTTAACCCACCAGGTCAAAATCCCCATCGGTTTTGCCATCATTCAGAATTTTATGTCGAGCTTTACCTACAGTCTTATGAAAGTCACAGGCTGTACTGATAGCCTGCAATCCATTGAAGGCGATTTGGTATCTACCTATTTACCTCATGATGTGCGTGAACAAGCTTTAGATTTTCACAGACAATGCTTTATTGAAGCCAGAACGCAATTTAATAGTGATAAGCATGAACAAAGCGAATTAAATGCTTTATTAAAACGCTATGGTGGTGAAGATGATCTCAAATGGATGGGGTCGAAAATCCTGCAGCAATTGTATTACGCCAAAATCCATGCCCGTCATCCAGTCAAAGGATTTACCTTTAATCAGGCTCCGAATCCTAACCTGCAAAAAGCAGCCAATCGCGGCGACCTATCGCAAGAGCAATTACCTGAAGAAGGCTATCCCAGTTGCCAGCAATGGTGGAATAAAATCAAAACGGATCTGGTTGATGTTGCCAACAAAGCCAGCTTCTTTAATAAGCATTTGAACTATTACGCTATGCTTGAAAGAGTCCGGCAATACAAGCTCAAACATCCGAAAGCCTGGCAGGCAGATATTTCTGCAGAAGATTACATCGCAAAAATGTTGATTAACGACAGCAAAGATATGCAGCTCAACTCCGTCAGAAACGTAATGGACAACAATGGCCATGTCGGCAGTGCCATCACCAATAGCCTGGTCAATGTCGGTCAATGGGCTAAGTCGTGGACTTTAACACCGCTGAAGCGGGAATCCATTATGCAGACCCTGCCGGTCATGCAGGCATTTTTCATGTTCTTTCTAATTATCTTAACCCCAATCATCCTTTCACTTAGCAGCTATAGCCCCAGAGCACTTGGCAGCCTTTGTGGTTTATTTGTGATGAGTATTTTTCTGCAATACCTTTGGCACCTGGTTAGCTTTGTTGAGCGGTCGGTCTTGGATCCACTTGGTGAGAATGAAGCGATTTCAGCCATGAAAAATATGGCGGTGATGTTTTATTTTGTTGCCCCTGTACTTTTACTAAGATTATCCAGTCACTTTGGCAGTGATGCTGGCGCAGGTTTAATGGATATGGTCAGCGGTTCTGAAAAACAGAGTGATCAACTTAGCCAGTCAGGTATGACTACAGCAAAAACAGGGATTAAAGTTGCTTCGGGAATGATTCGATGAGTCAATTAAATACCATTGTTATTTTCAAAGGTTTCATTGTACTCACGCACACTAATCATGCCCTTCTCAAATTTTTCTCGGGCCTCATAAACCGGCATATATTGACGTTTTGGCTTTTCATCCATGATGTCAGTTATGGCATCAAGAACCACACCCAACAATCGAAATACCTTTCGCATTTGGAGTTATCCTTATGAAAAAAAATTATATACGTTCGTCCATTATAGTACTCATACAAACCATATTACCAATCATTGCACTACTAATAATCACCCCATGGTTTATCAATTCTCAAACATTTAATTATTTACAGGATTATTTAAAAGCCAATCAACCGTGGTTTTTAATTTGGCATGGCCTGTTTTATCTTGGGCTATTTTTTATCTGGCCTATTCTAATAAAAAAAATATCTCAACATCATCAACTCACTGGCAGTCAGCTTAAAAAAATCAGTCAATCCCGATGGTATCTAATCATTACCTTTATCTTAATCGATGTTTTGATGTTATGGAGTTAACCATGAAAGACTATCCAATTAATAATTTGTTACGTGAACCCACAGAAGCCTGGTCTGCATTAACGTGTTTTACTCTGGCGATATTAGCTTACAACCAGCCGCATTTCTTCTTGCTCACCGACCATATGGCAACCTATGCAGCCATCACATTATTAGTTCCAGGGTTATATCGAGCATGGCAAGCCATCAAAGTCAAACGCTATCATCGGAGATTACTTGCCATGCCCACCTATGCCTTATCAACCACAGAAATCCCATTATCAAAAAACTGGTTATTCATCGGCAAAGGCTTTCGCTGGAAACCAAGTCACACACAAAAGCTTCACCAAATCAAACAAGTTAAAAATGAACATTTCATGCAGCGAGGAAAGCTTTATCAAACCATCAGAGGTTTTTGTCGAAACCATGAGCAAACCAAACTGGCAAAGTGGCTAAACACCCGCTCAAAACTCAATCCATTTCGTCCTGATCCACCTGTTGGCGGTAGCCCTTTCTTGCATGGCGTTGGCGAAGATGACAAACCCGTATACATTCCACAAGATGTTCGAGTAGGCCATACCTTCGTTGTCGGAACAACCAGGGTCGGTAAGACCAGACTTGCCAGCATTCTAATTAACCAGGACATCCGCAATGGCGATGCCGTTATTGTGGTTGATCCAAAGGGTGATCAAGACTTGGTAAGAGATATGAAAGCAGCTGCCCTTGTCTCAGGTAGAAGCGATGATTTTCACATCGTCCACCTGGGATTTCCAGAACAGTCGGCCCATTACAATCCACTGAAAAATTATCACCAAGTATCAGAAGTCGCCACTAGAATTACTGATGCCATTGCAGCAGAAGGCGAAGGCAAACAATTTGCAGCCTTCGCTTGGAAATATGTCAACATCGTTGCCATTTGCCTTGAAGAAATGCAGCAGGAAATCACCTATCAATCCATCGCCTTCTATATCAGCCGGCTGGACCAACTGCTCATGACCTACGCTGACACCATCCTACCAGGCCATTACCCAGAATATAACCAACAAATCGAACAAATCATCGAAGACCACAACAGTAAAATCGGAAAAAATAACAAAACTAAACCTCCCATGGAACGCCATCAAGCTGTTATCCAGTACGTCAAAAACCATATCAATAAAACAATTAAAAACGGCAATACAGAAAGCCTGCACGACCAAATTCTAATTGACCTATTTGATGCTGCAGTCATGGATAAAAACTACTACGACAAAATCACCGCCAGCGTTGGACCAGTCTTATCAGAAATCAATAAAAGTAACGCCTCAAAAATCCTGTCATCCAAACCAAAGCCGGAAGATATTGAGCTCATGGACATCATTAAGAACAAAAAAATTCTCTATATTGGCCTTGATAGCTTAACCAATCCCAATATTGCCCAAGCAGTCGGCAAAGCCCTTTTATCCGATCTGGTCTCAACTGCAGGTAAGATTTACAAAGAAGAAAACGCCCATTACACGTTAAACCTGCATTGTGATGAATTATCAGAAATAATCCAGGATTCTTTCGTTAAAATCCTCAACAAAGCTGGTGGCGCTGGATTTCAGGTCACGGCTTACGCCCAGACTATTCAGGATATGGAAGTTGCTTTGGGTTCAAGAGCCAAAGCCGATGTTTCGGAAGGGAATTTTAATACTCTGATCATGCTTCGCGTGAAAAACGAGGAAACAGCACACTTACTGGTCAAAGTGCTACCGCAGGTTGGTGTGATAGGTCATACCCAAGTATCTATGGTTAATGATACACCGCATGGGGATGATGAGGTTTATTTTAATACGACTAATGAAGATCGAGTACAGACTTCTTCTGTTCCTATGATTGGCGTGGAGGATATTGTTTCTTTGCCTAAGGGGCAGGCTTTTGTTTTGGTGAGTGGTGGAGAAATTTATAAAATTAGAGTACCTTTGCCTCTTAATACCGGACAAAAGAATTAAAGACGTATTTTGGCCTATAAAAATAGGCGGGCCTTCTTTAGCCAGTAATATTGCTTTCAAAGGCATCAATCGCTGCGACGACGAAGTGCTGAAGGTTTATGAGGTAAAATAGTGTCGTATAAACTTAATTTTGATAAACCGCTTGAATTCAAGCCACAATATTTCAAAGGACTCAGCGGTGTAGTGGGAATTTACTTTATTTTCATGAAGAAAAAAAAGGTAACATACCCTTTTCGTGATTCTAAATTAATATACATTGGAATGAGTGAAAAGAAAACCAATAGCATCGCGTCACGGCTTTCAGATCACTATAATGGAAAATCAAGCAATTTAGGATTACAAAATTATCAGAAGATAACTGATTTAATGTTCACCTATCTGAACTTCAGTATTATTCAGAGTATATGGAAATACAGGATAGAAGATTTTGAAAGCTACTTATTACTCGATTTCGTTAGAGAATTTGGTGTCTACCCTATATGCAATAATAAGACAGGCTTCCCAGAGTTAGGTGAGGGTTATGAGGGCATTGTAACAGTTGATTGGAATTATTTTAATTAAAAATTATGAATGAGAGCAAAACAGGAAAAGAGATTGTCGATGATTTTTTTAAATCATTACAGGCTAATCCTGATCTTAATCAGGATGTAGTAAACCTACTTGTGTCATTACACAAAAAAGGTAAGCTCACCAATAATGAAATTGATCGTGGATTAGAAGAATTAAGAAAGGAATTACCGGATGAAACTTAAGAAAATAATTCTTAAAAATTTCCGGGGCGCGAGAGGTGAGCATTTATTAACTCTTAACATAGAGCAGGGTTCTTCAGCATTAATTTACGGAGATAATGGAACGGGAAAAAGCTCTTTTACTGATGCGTTAGAATGGATTGTAACTGGATGTGTAAAGCATCTTGGAGGAAGAGAAATAGAGAAACATGGGGGGCTTAAAAATACATTTGCATCAGAAGAAGACGAAAGTTATGCAGTAATTGAATTTGATAAGCAGCATTATTTACAAAAAAATCTCATGGAAAAGAAGGGCAAGTTTAGTGCACAGTTTGGTAACCCTGAATCCGATGAAGAGTTTGTTGACTTTCTAAAATCCGAGCACTTGTTTATCAGGAATACAGAACTTATTCAATTCATTCTTGCTACAGGTGGAGAAAGGTTAGCGGATATTTCTGATATAATTGGCTTTCAAGATATTAAAAATTTGAAAGACGTATTATCCAAAGCTTCAAATAGTCTCAACGGTTTAATACGAGCTAAAAATTTTGAAACAAGCATATCCAACAACAAAAATAAGATTCTTGAGAAACTAAAGGCAATTGTCAATTCCAAAGAACAACTCTATGCAGCAATTACAAGCCAATTAAAGGAATTGGGATTAAAGAAAAATGTAAATGATGAGGATACACTTACAAATGCACTAGAAGAATTAAAAAAAGGGGTAAATGAAGAGGAAATAATCAAAAGAAATAATATAAATACTAGTGAAAAAGGACTGCTCGATGGGCTGAGTAAAGTTAAATCAACTATGAAGGACTTGGCTGCATTTGCAAAAGAACTGAAAAAGATTACCTCAAAAAAAGAAATGATTGAGAGTATCTCTATCATTAAGCTCCTTGAGGAGGGAGAGAAAATTTTATCCGCCCAAAACAAAGATGAATGTCCTTTGTGTGAGCGTAATATTGATAAAGAAACTCTACTTGCTTTGATTAAGGATAGGCTGAATACCCTACAAGAAGCACAAAAACAGATAAATAAATTGACCGAAGAAAAGCGCACACTTCAATCTATATTTGTCGATATCAACCAAACTCTGGAAAATGCATTAAACTTATTAAAGGAATTAAAACTAGATAACGTCGATATAGAGAAACTTACAGCCGATTTGAGTTGTCTTAAAAAGATTCAGGATGTATTGGGTGAAGATATCCTTGCAATAGATAAAAAGAATTTATCCCTAAAAAAAACAGACATCAAGTATATCGATAACACAGTTCTCAGCCTAAAAAAGATAGGAAAATCTGGAGGACAACAAGAAGCCGAAAAAAGGATAGAACTATATAGTGCTATAACTGCTTCATGTGATGCATTTGATGAAGTTGTAAAATTAGAGAAAGAAAAAAAAGGAATCGAGTCACAGAAAGAAACTATGAATTCAATCCTCTCATTATTCAATGAGGTTCGTAGGAATGAAATGGATAAATTTCTTAATGACATTTCAAGCAATGTTAATGAATATTATCTTTATATGAATCATGCTGAAAAAGTGGATGAGATAAAGCTAGTTCCTACTTTAAGTGCGGATGGTGACCTCACTGGAATTACTATTGAACTAAAATTTCATGGACAGCCCGTTTCTTCCCCCAAAAAATTTCTTAGTGAATCATATATAAATTGCCTTGGATTATGTATTTTCCTGGCTTCTGTTAAGCTATTTAATAAGAAAGCGAAGTTTTTCATACTGGATGATGTAATATCCAGTTTTGATAAGCCCCATAGAATTCGCTTTGGACAACTTCTGAAAGAAAAATTTTCCGATTATCAAGTCATTACTATGACGCATGAGCATGAGTGGTTTGAATTTATGAGAAATGCGGTCAAAGGTAAGGGATGGAAAGTCATACGTACCCAATGGAGCGTTGAAGAAGGCACATATTTAGAGTTGGCTCCTGGAGAGTCCAAAGAAGAAATCGAAAAAATGCTTAAAAAAAAGCAAGAAACCGGATTAGGCAATTTAATAAGGCGATATGCAGAGAAATGTTTCAAAGCACTTTGCTATAACTTAGAAGTGCCAATGAGTTTTCATTATAATGATACAAATGAAAACAGGATGCTTGGCGAACTATTTCCGGCAGTAGTCAACAGAGTAAACAAGAAATCAGGCTATCTCAAAGATAAGCCAGTTGTAAAAAGATTAGAGATCTCAAGTTTTATCACCACTAAGGCATCCCATGATTCTAGTATCAAAGAGAATATTGACGATTTGAAAGTGGTGTATGAAGATTTGAATGAATTCTATAATCTTTTTTGCTGTGAGAGCTGTGGTCGTTTAGTTAATTATCAGTTTGTAAGCAGCCCTAAGAAAACTATCTCTTGTAAATGTGGCAAAAAAGAGTTTGATTGGAAGGGGTAGTGTTTAAATAACTTTGTTATTGCTTTGATTTTGATAACTTAGTAGTGGTTATGAATAATAAAAAGATAGACTTATAATCATTTTTTTACAGCAAATTACGAACTTGTCCCACTTAGAAGCCAATCAATTATTAACCCAACAGACACAATGAATAATACTGAAAATTTTCGAATAGAAAAATATAACTTAATCTCAAATGCTTTAGCTTGCATGAGTGTAACCCTCCCTTAAAATAGCACCATTTTCAATTAGAGTTTCTCCGGCATAATAAGCAAAAAAGAGGAGGAACGATGAAACGCAGTCGCTTTACAGAAAATCAAATTTTAAACATATTAAAATCAGTTGAAGTAGGACGATTGGTAAAGGATGTATGCCGGGAACATGGGATATCCGATGCCACCTATTACAACTGGAAAGCAAAATACGGTGGGATGGAAGCCTCAGATATTAAACGCATGAAGCAACTTGAGGAAGAAAATGCAAAGCTGAAACGGATGTTTGCTGATTTGTCTCTGGAAAACCGTGCACTGAAGGATGTTATAGAAAAAAAGCTTTGAAGCCGGCTGAAAAGAGGGAAATGGCTGATTATCTGGTGCAGGAACATGGTCTGAGTCTCAGGCGAAGCTGCTCGGTATTACGCTTAAGTCGTACAGCTTACTACTATCAGCCGGCGATGGATAAGGATGAAGCGGTGATAAAAGAATTGGTGACCATAACCGAACACTATCCGCGTTATGGTTTCAGGAAGTTGTTTATCAAATTGCGGCAGGCAGGTTTCTCCTGGAATCATAAAAGAGTATACCGTGTTTATTGTGAGTTGAAGTTAAATATAAGGCGAAAAGGAAAACGCAGATTAGCTTCCCGTCACCCGGAACCTCTTGCTGTGCCTGATTCCCTTAACCATACATGGTCAGCTGATTTTATGAGTGATGCCCTCAATTGCGGCAGAAGATTCAGGACTTTTAATGTGGTAGATGATTTTAATCGGGAAGCTTTGGCAATTGAAATTGATTTGAGCTTGCCTGCTCTAAGGGTTATTCGGGTACTTGACCATATTGCCGCCAATCGAGGATATCCTGCAAGGTTGCGACTTGATAATGGACCTGAGTTTATTTCCCTTGCGTTAGCGGATTGGGCAGAAAAGCATGGTGTTATTCTTGAGTTTATTCAGCCGGGAAAGCCAACTCAAAATTCATTTGTGGAGCGGTTCAATAGAACTTATCGGAATGAAATATTGGATTTTTATCTATTTAGAAGTCTCAATGAGGTACGTGATATTACCACAAATTGGATGAAAGAATATAACGAAGAAAGACCACATGAATCACTCGGTGATATGTCACCTTTGGATTACAGATTGATTAAAAACAGGTCGGAAAACTCTAATTATAACTGGCACTAAAAAAGGGAGGTTTACATGAGTAACAAACAATTGCAGAGCGCTTTATCTGATAGCACAGTAAAACATCAAGGTATTGGAGGCTCTTCTGTTGAAATAGAAGTTGGTAATGTACCCATTTTTGTTAAAAAAGTTCCAATTTCTGAATTCGAACTAAAACCTAATAACTATATGTCTACGGCAAATATATTCAATTTGCCTATGTGCTACCAATATGGAATTGGTTCAGCTGGTTTTGGGGCATGGCGAGAACTTGCTGCTCACATTATGACAACGAACTGGGTAATTACTGGAAAGTGTCCAAACTTCCCTATTATGTATCACTGGCGCACCATTCCTGATTCTATCAGCAAAGAGGATTTGTCTTATTGGGACTCTCAAGAAAATTACTTTGCTAATTGGGAAAATAATCCACAAATCAAGTTTCGCATAGAAAGCTTAAATCAGGCAAAAACCAGTGTTTTGTTATTCCTTGAACACTTCCCTAAAAATTTATATCAACATCTGAATGAAGTACTAACAGCAAATAAATCAAAGAATGATTCAGGCAAGCATCTTAAAAGGATAAGAAATTCGTTTAAAAATGTATTGGATTTTATGAAAGCAAACAACTTTCTCCATATGGACGTCCACTTTTGGAACGCTTTAGCAGATGAAGAAAATATTTACTTAAGTGATTTTGGACTTTCGTTATCTAAGAGATTTGATTTATCAACCAGTGAAAAGCACTTTTTTGAAGACAATAAAAATTATGATAGATGCAGTTTTTCAATTAATTTGCTTCATAGCGTATTAACTAGCTATCTGGGAAATACCAATTGGGATCAAACTCTGAACGATTATCTTAATAACAAACTCAGTGTTGATATTCCTAGGGAAGTTAAAGCCTTATTGTCCAAGCATGCAGCGGTTGCAGAAGAAAAGGGTCGCGCTACCTCGTGAAAGATTTTGGGACATCCGAGTCCCCAAAATCGACTCGCCAACGCGCGAAGCTAAAAGGCCGCGAGCGTCCTGTTTCCAGCACGTTTGCGCTGAACGCGCAAAGCGTATGCCTGCACCAATGACTTAACGGCTGCATATAGATTTACTCCGCAGCCCTTCGGGCTGTCTGCGTAAATCGCAGCCTATCGCGGTCTCCTCGCCCTCGCCTTCGGCTCTCCATGGCTCGCAGTAAATGCATAAATTCTATAGTGAGATTCAAAAGGATAAATCTTTGCCATTTCCTACACATAAACTTGATAAGTTACTTGAGCAACAGAAAGGGTATTTGTGAAAAATAAAATAGAGTTTATTAACCAGCCTGCTCCTTCGGACGTAGAGCTGCTTACTAAAAAGATCAATGAAGAAACAGCTGAATTTGGTGAGGCACACCCTTTTGCATTTCTTATCAGAGATAATGAAAAGCACATAATTGCTGGTGCTAATGGTTTTGTTATTTATGGAACAGTTTATACCGATCAACTTTGGGTAGATCCAAAGTACAGAAATCAAGGGTTAGCTAAACAAATTATGGATAAGGTACATGAGTTTGGAAGGCTAGAGGGATGTAAGGTAGCAACTATTCAGACTATGAGTTTTCAAAATGCTGTTCGATTTTATAAAAATCTCGGATATGTACCAGATTTTAAACGCTATGGATACGTAGATAATAGCTACTGTATATTTATGCGGAAAGAACTGGACTAATTAGTTAAAGCAGCTTGATATTTATCATCGCTGCATTTTCATCGTCACTGCAATTTACATGCAGTGACGATGAAAACCATCCTTGATTTTACCCTGTAAAATCAACACATTTCCACAATTTGTTCCAACCCGCACCGCGGGATGGAACAAATCCATACCCCAAAATCCTTGCGCAGCAAGCACCAGTTTGATAATTTTTAACTAAGTACTACTGATGAGCCTGTGCAACAGGCGAAACCTTTAAGGTCTAGTACTCAAGCCACACCCCTTCCCTAACCTGTGGCTGGACGTTTAGTCGGGTTGTGTTGTTCAGGAGTCGTTACCATTCGGTAGCCGATCATTTCATCTGATCTATGGATTCGGGATAAAGTCTTATGCTTTGTCGTATCTGTCACTTTTTTAAAAATAAGGAGAAAAAAACCAGAAAAACCGAACGGCAAATTGATTTGACGTTCAACAGCTGATTTGCCAGCTTTTCGAGCCTTGCAGCATTCGCTGGGTATCGCCTTTGAGTGAGCCGCTCGACCAACACTAAACCAAAGTCAGGGCAAATAATTTTTCAGGTGAGATTATGCAGCAATATTCATTAAGAAAGGAAGCGAGGCAATACATCAAAAATAATCGTCATGGTGGCTTAAAAACCCGCCGTTTTCGTAATCATGTCATCTCAAAACTCACCCAGGATATATACACCATCAAGAATACGCCCCATGATTGGTTATCATTCAATAATGACCATTTAAAACAATTAGCCAATCATTGGCACAAGCAAAAAATCAAACCAGCGACTATGCTGAATCACCTTACTGTCATCAGAAAATTTTTAAATGATATTGGCAATCAACAAACCACCCTCACCAATCGACAGTTGGGTATTATGCGCAATTTCAAGAAAAAAAAGAAAGTAAAAATTACTCAAGATTTTTGGCTGCAAATAGAAGAGCCTTTGATTCGCGTTATTCTGGCTTTGCAAGTTCATTTTGGCCTAACTTACAGCGAAGCCATACGAATCAAACCCAATATTCACACCCAACAAAGCAATCTATGGCTGACACGAGAAATCACCTTTAACAGTCAGGACAGAATGATACCTTATCGTAATGACGTACAGACCAGTATTATTGATTCGCTAAAAGAACTAACGCAGGGTCCATATAGTCTATTGCAAATATATGGTGAACAAAGCATCAAATCTCGCTTACGAAAAAGCCTTAACCAGCTCAAATTACCTCAATCAAAATCTTGGCGTTACCTTTACGCCAAGTGGCTGAATCAGGAACTGTCATCAACCCTGAGCCAATACAAATTAAACTGGTTAATCATGGATGAAATGGGGCTTAAATCCAGGACGAGTTTATGGAGATACATCAATGAGCAATAAACTCCGTAGCGCTATGTTTTCAGTTAATGAGTTCGTTAATCAAATTGACAATTATTCCCATGCAAGTCTCGCGGATATGCGCCATATGCTGCACCGTTGCATGAAAGACCTGCATGGGCTGGGATATAAAATAGGACATATGAACGGCTTAAAGCCAAAACATATTCATGTATTGGTAGAGCACTGGAAAACACAAGGCAAAAACCCCGCCACCATCAAAAATTATATGGCCAAACTGCGCAAAACGGCCAATATCCTTGGTAAATCCAATCTGGTTAAAGCAAACAATGACCGTTATAACATACCTCGCCGAGCTTATATCCCAACCTATAACAAGGCGATATTCAATATCGACCTAAACAAATGCACCGACCCACATATACGCTTATCACTTGAAGGCCAAGCTTTATTTGGACTCAGGCGAGAAGAATCAATGAAATTGGTGGTATCAGAAGCCTGGCAAGGAAATGCCCTGGTCATTAAGCCCAGCTGGACGAAAGGGGGCATTGGCAGAACGCTGCCAATCACCAATCAAGCACAACAGAATTGGTTATACAAAGTATCTAAAACGATCAAACCTCATCATTCATTGATACCAGAAAACAGAACCTATAAAAGCCATTTAAGCCATTACCAAAAGCAAATTGAATTGCTTGGGGTTAATAAACTTCATGGTCTACGCCATGCTTATGCTCAAAATCGATATCATGAATTAACCGCCCAGCTATCACCTACCAAAACGCCATTATTGTGTCCCATTCAAGGTGGTAAATCTTCTAAAGATCTTTCTTCAGAAGAAAAAATCATTGATAGGACAGCGAGAGAAATACTCAGTACCCTGCTTGGGCATTCTCGTATCTCGATTACCAGGCTCTATCTAGGATAGCGAGATGCTTCTGGTGTCAAGAAGCAATCCCAACAAACCAATTTGCTAAACTTAACAGTGGAGCAATTTTAACTGGTGATTACAAGGACGGAAATGGCAAAACTTTTAACTAAATCAAAATTTAAACTGGCCTTGGAATGTCCAACAAAGCTTTGGTATTACGATCGCCCAGATGAATATACCAATAAGCAGGATGAAGACTCTTTTTTAAAAGCATTAGCTGAAGGCGGTGCACAAGTCGAAGCATTGGCCAGATGTTATTATCCTGATGGGATACCAATAACAGCCTCAAGCAATAAAGAGGCCATTGCCACGACCCTGAACTTATTTCAAACAGACACAGTGACTTTATTTGAAGCATCGTTTCAATATCAGGGTTATTTTCTACGTGCTGATATCCTGCAAAAAAGACCTGGGCATATCAAATTAATTGAAGTCAAAGCAAAGTCAATCAGTAAGAAAGATGAATCAAAAATGGCAACGAAAAAAGGTGCTATTAGTTCAGAATGGTGCCCCTATATTGCTGATATCGCTTTTCAAAAATGGGTTCTAAAACAATTATTTCCCTCTTTCACCATTAGCAGCTATTTAATGCTCGTTGATAAAGATGCCCTTTGCCCTACTGATGGCTTGAATCAAAAATTCCTGGTACAAAAAGATAAACTGGGAAAAGCTAAAGTTACGCTCACAGCGCCTGTTACTGAAGAGGATTTGTCGGTAAAAATTCTTAAAGAAATTAATGTTGATTACCATATTGAATTACTCTGGCAAGAGAAGAATGATGACGGGCAAACGGTAAAAGACCAATTTCTTCAATTCAGCCAACTTTATTTCAATGATCAGAAATTTCCACCTAAAGCAAAAAAAGAGTGCGGTTCTTGCCAGTTTAAAACCGCTGGTTCAGATAATAATTTGCTCTCGGGCTTTAAGGAATGCTGGCGAGAGACGCTTGCATTTAAAGAATCTGACTTTAATGATCCCACCATATTGGATTTATGGGACTGCCGAGATAAGCCTAAATATTTTAGTAATGGGCTAATTAAATTAAAAGATATCGATGAGTCTGATTTAAAAATCAAAGAGCCGGATGAAGCAGGGCTTTCCAGAACACAACGGCAATGGCTACAAATAGAAAAAGTTAAAAATCAGGATAAAAGCGTCTGGATAGACGAAGATAACCTGCACGCTGAAATGAATTCATGGGAATACCCGCTTCACTTCATCGATTTTGAAACAGCAATGTTACCCATTCCTTTCAATAAAGGCGCTCACCCTTATCAAGGCATTGCCTTCCAGTATTCGCATCATACATTGGATAAAAATGGCAATGTTGCTCATGTTGGTGAATATCTTAATTCTGAGCCAGGCGTTAATCCTACAATCGATTTTATTCGACATTTAAAAAGAGAATTGGAAAATGATGAGGGAACAATTTTTCGATACAGCAATCACGAAAACACTTACCTAAACTTCATTCTGGATCAACTGGAAAAAATGCCTGATCCACTCAATGATAAAGAAATGCTCTGTTCTTTTATCCGTTCAATCACAAAATCACCTTCTGAAAGCAAAGAGAAATGGGAAGGCCCACGCTGTATGGTGGATATTTTAGAGTTAATCAAACGATTTTATTATGATCCACTGACCAATGGTTCCAATTCCATAAAGCAGGTATTTCCTGCAATTCTTAACCGATCAAAATATCTTCAAGAAAAATACAGTCAACCTATTTATGGAGCTGTTAATGGCATTCCGAGCCATAATTTTGTTAATCAAATCTGGATAGTCGAAGAAAACCAGAAAATCAAAGACCCATATCATCTATTACCGCCCATCAATAAAGATATCTCTGATGAAGATGCTCCCTTATTATTTGAAAGTAAGGATTTAAAAGAAGGTGGAGCTGCAACGATTGCCTATGCAAAATTACAGTTCACGGATATGAGTGATTTTGAACGATTGGAATTAAGAAACAGTCTATTGCGGTATTGTGAGCTGGATACCTTGGCTATGGTGATGATCATTGAGGCGTGGCAATATATGCTTAAAACATAAAACACATTTTGTGTTTACATTTACACGCCATATGTTATTATGAACTTAACACAACTGAAGAGCTAGCGAGAATCTAGCGAAACCTTAAGGTCTTGTGATAACGCCATCTTTCTTCCCTAATTCGTGGCGGAACGTTTAGTCGGGAAATTATGGACACGTCTTACGGCTTTTCGCCGATGGAATGCTTAATAGCATATCATCTTTAACAATTAGGCAAATCAACCGATATGTCGGTGATTGTTTCATTGCATAACCCATTGGGGATTCATCGTCCCTTTTGGGGCTAATCCTCTTTTATTTTAAAGGAGCATACCATGCAAAAATCAGCAATCTTACAAAATGAGGTTGAGCATATTCTGTTTGAATTAAATTGTTGTGTGAATGATCTGCACGGTTACCGGATGCAGATATCTTTGGACAACATTCATCAAGCAGAACTGAGTTTGTCTAAACTTCAAGCGCTCATCTCTTTTGTCAAAATTGCTTCCCAACGACAAATTGCTTGTTGAAGCATTTAAACCAGCCATTTCCGCATAACAGAAAACCACCTGCTCTATGCGGATGTTTTTCTGTTATGTGGTGCACCATATCAATAACAGGAGAACTTTATGACTGCAGCTTTAAATCGTGTAACTTTAATAGGCAACCTTGGCGCTGATCCGAAAACTATCGCCGGCAAAGACGGTCAGTCTTTTGTCACCGCAACCTTGGCAACAAATGAAACATTCAAACAGAATGAGGAATGGAAAACCAGAGTTGAGTGGCATCAGCTGGTAATGTTTGGCAAGTTGATCAAAGTTGCTGAGTATTTACAGAAAGGCACGCAAGTTTATGTTGAAGGTAAGCTTCGTTCCAACCAATGGACGGATGGCGATGGCAATACCCGCCAAAACTTAAGTATCGTTGTGAATAATATTCAGCTTTTAGGTCAATCCAAACCAACTGATGAGACTGCCAACAAAACCGCAGAAAGCCATATGGCTCAAATGCGGGAAATGTTGCAGGCAGACTCAGAAGACGTACCGTTTTAATCATAACCCAATTTGCGGGAGTAAGCTCCCGCAGGGGCTTGCTCTCTGATTGTCATATAAAAGGAGGACAACCCCGATGGACACACCGGAAATCTATGTTGCTTGTTTGGCATCTTATAATAGCGGCTACCTGCATGGTCAATGGATTGATGCAAATCAATCTGAAGATGCGATTATGGAGGAAATTCAAGCCATGCTTGAAGATAGCCCCGTCTCAGATCCAGGCGATTGGGCAATCCATGATTATCAAGGATTCGGTAATATTGAGATTCATGAATTTGAATCTATCAGCGCGATAACAGAGTATGCTGAATTTATTGCTGAGCATGAGGAACTTGGTCAGGCATTAATTGCGGACTATGGTCTGGAATATGCCAAAGTGATGTTAGAAGATCAGTATCACGGTTGTTATGATTCTGAAGTTGATTTTGCTGAACAAATTATCGATGAATGCTACTGTGAGAAACTGCCGGACAATTTGATGGCCTATTTTGATTACGGCGCATTTGCCCGTGATCTTTTTATCAATGATTTTTGTGCGGTAGAACTTAATGGATATGTTCACGTATTTTCTAACTATTGAAGCCCATATGGGCTTCAATAGTTTTGTTGCTTTCAATTTCTATTATCAGCATTAATGCAATATCAAATCCGTTTTTCAAGCTTTCATATAAAAAACATCTGTTGGCTCAGTAAATAAGCGTCCCTCACAAACAAGCTTTGCGCCTTGATTTTCATAAAAACGATTTAAGCTTTGCTTCAGAGTATCAAAGTAAATTAATTGCGCACCTGCATCGTGCGCTACTGCCTTAGCCTTATCAACAACTTGACGACCAAAACCTAATCCTCGGACTCTTTCATCAACATAGACATACATTAGTTCAGTTGCATTGGGTAACTTACTTAATCGCGTAGCCATCTCCGTGTGGTATTCATGAGGCAATAATGCAAACATTGCAACGGGTTGTCCTGCATAAAAACCAATATACACATAGTCACTGATTTCACGAAGGACCTGTTCTCGAAACTCAACACCCTTATTTCTAATATAACCCCATTCATCTTCAGCCCACTTTGCTGCAATTGGAGCAGAATCGAGACAATCGCTGAGCCTCGTAAAGGTAAGTTTATGCTTAGCAGTGGTAAAAAACTTCATACAAACACCTTATTAACTGAATGCCGGATTGAAATTTTGGCTTTCTTTTTCCTGGCTCTTCTCACAAATCATTAAAGCAAAAATCCCTATTGCGGCGCCAAACACATAATACCATGCAGGCGCTATAAAATTACCCGTTTTGCTCACCAACCACATCATGAATAAAGGTGTGGTACCGCCAAATAATGAAATGCCAATATTGAATGATACGCTAAAACCACTATATCGATAATGTGATGGAAATAATGAAACCATATAAGCATTTAAAGGCGCATAGATGATTGCAATTAGAACTGACATTGAAACCATCCCTGCTGTAATCAAAGCTAAATTACCAGAAGCAAGCAGATGAAAAAGAGGAATGGCAAAGATCATAAGCGCAATCATTCCTGTCGCCGATACTTTTAAAAGTCCTACCTTATCAGCAAGTAAGGCGATGAATGGTTCTAAAGAAGCATCTACAAGCAGCGATATCGTAATAATTAATGTGGCCAGACTGAGTGGAACGTTAAAATAACTGTGTAAATAAGTTGCAGAGAATACATGGGTTCCAAAGGTCATAATGCTAACTAACCAAGCTATCCCTATCACGCCGATAACAGTCAATGGCATTTCCTGGACGGCGGTTAGAAAGGGAACCCTAGGTTTATTGCTGTCCAAAGATCGGAAAACAGGCGTTTCTTCTACATGCTGTCGCAGAAAGAAAATCACAACTCCAGCAATAATCGCAACTGCAAATCCGAGTCTCCATCCCCATGAGGGCATAAAAGATGCAGTAAAAAATGAGGCACCTAATCCTGCTAACAACATTCCAGCACTATAAGCTGAACTGGTTAAACAACCAAAGAATGCCCGTCGTTCTGGTTTTGCATGTTCAACCAGAAATATAGCTGAGCCAGTGAACTCTGAACTGGCAACAAACCCTTGTAACACCCTGAATAGGGTAATTAAAATCGGAGCGCTGATACCAATTACAGCATAGCTTGGGATTAAACTTATCATTGCTGTAGGAATGGCCATTGAGAGAATACTTAAACTTAATGCTCTCTTTCGCCCATAACGATCACCAATATAACCAAAAAAAATTGCACCAAGTGGTGCAAGTAAATACCCCACAGCGAATACACCAAATGCACTCAGTAAAGCTGCCGTATGATTCTCACTTGGAAAAAAAGTTCTTGCTATGATTGGCGCAAAATAACCGAATACCGCAAAGTCATACCATTGGAGAGTTGTACCTGATACACCGGCTAAAAGAGCTTTAATTGAGTTAGCGTTTTTCATAGTAAATCCATATGCATCCAAAAAAACATGATGCTAAATCCAACAACTAAGGCAAAAGTATATCGATAAATATGGCGTCTGGGAACTGAAAATTAGTTCTATTTTTAAGCACTTTATTTCAAGATGATATATCTAGCTCTAATTTTGGTCTTCCTAATGAATCAGCACTTTAATTCTTTTTACAGGAATATCAGCCTGTTCAAAACCAGGTTTTTCTGATTGATAAAGCATTTTCTCAAGGAAAAATGCCAATGCACATCCCACTTTTTAGCACAAAAAAGATGATGCAGCACTGATAGTTAGTATTAAAAATGCTATGGTAGTTAAACCAAGTAGTTATTAGGCAAAGGATTGCGAATGAACAATAAAACCACTCATCGCAAATTGCGCCGTGATCTTGGCTTGTCTGGTGCAGCCATGATGGGCTTGGGCTCCATACTCGGTACAGGTGTGTTTGTCAGTATCGGTGTTGCAGCAGGTGTAACCGGCCCGTCAGTTATTTTTGCCATTATACTTGCGGCATTGGTTGCAACCTGTAATGCCTTATCGAGTGCGCAACTTGCAGCCAGCCATCCGGTGAGTGGTGGAACTTATGAGTATGGTTATCGATATCTTCATCCGGCAATAGGATTTACTGCAGGATGGATGTTTTTATGCGCCAAAATAGCTTCTGCCGCAACGGCTGCTTTGGGTTTTGCAGGGTATTTTTTGCACCTGTTTGGATTTCGGTCGGTTTCCATTATTCCCATTGCCGTAACCGTTGTGGTTGTTTTAACCTTGATTGTATTAAGCGGTATTAAACGTTCAAACAAAACTAACCTAGTGATTGTATCGATTACCCTGCTATCTTTGTCCGTCTTTGTTATTTTTGGATTCCCCAGCCTGATACAAAATGGTGGGCAAAATCTCTTTCCCTTTTTTCCAAAAACGGCTGAAGAGGGACCCAGCCATTTTTTGTATGCGACTGCTTTGATGTTTGTCGCTTATACCGGCTATGGACGTATTGCTACCATGGGTGAGGAAGTTAAAGAGCCGGAAAGCACCATCCCCAAAGCCATTATTCTGACCTTGATTGTAAGTGCGGTCATTTATATTTTAGTCGCTTTGGTTGCCATTGGCTCTGTCGGCTCAAACCAACTGGCAACCGTCACAGAAAGTCGAGCAACCCCGCTTGAAATAGCCGCCAGTGCCATGAACCAAACTGGACTGGTTACCCTTGTCGCTGTTGGTGCGTGTACCGCAATGCTGGGCGTACTATTAAATCTCGTATTAGGGCTTTCTCGGATGGCATTGGCCATGGGTCGTCAACAAGATTTGCCGGAATCATTTGCAATGGTTTCCAGTAAGCATCGCACACCTGTTGCTGCGGTTATTGGCATTGGACTTGCCATTATGGCTCTTACCTTAATTGGCAGCGTTGAAACCACCTGGTCATTCAGTGCTTTCACAGTTTTGATATATTACTCGATTACCAATCTATCCGCCCTGTACTTACCCAAAGAACAACGCTTGTATCCAAATTTCATTGCAGTGTCGGGTCTTATTTCCTGTTTGTTTTTAGCTTTTTGGGTGCCTCTGGCCATTTGGTTATCAGGATTGTTATTAATTGCGCTGGGACTAATTTGGCATCGCTTCCATCGTTATTACTTAAAAGGTCAATGAAATGGAGTTGATTGCATGAATAAAAACTTATTCCAACACCTGTTATATAGCTCTACCTCTCCGTGGGTGATATTCATCCGTCTATCCGTAGGACTGGTTTTCTTACCAGAAGGTATCCAAAAATTACTATATCCTAATATACTCGGTGCAGGCCGCTTTATAGGTATCGGTATTCCATATCCTGATATCATGGGGCCTTTTGTCGGTTGGGTAGAACTCATTTGTGGTTCATTGATATTGCTTGGTCTTTTCACACGTCTTGCCAGTATCCCTTTGATTATCATTATGGTGGTTGCGTTTCTTTCCACAAAAATTCCCATCTGGATAGGAACGGACTGGTGGATTTTTCATGTTCGTGAGCTCAATCGCTATGGCTTTTGGAGCTTCATGCACGAATCAAGGACCGATTGGGCGATGTTAATGGGCGCCTGTTATCTATTGGTTGTAGGAGCTGGACGCTGGTCATTGGACACAATGTTGGTTAAACAGTTAGGCTTAGTAAACTCTTCAAAACATCAGGTTTAATTATGAATTATCAACAGACAATCACAGACTTAAAAACATACAAAAAAATTGAGCTAAGCAGCGAAAAAAATCTTCAATTTTTTCTTGATAAACATAGCACCAAAGAAGGCACATGGGGACACTTGACCGTTCATGAAGGAAGTCTTGAGTTTGTTTTTCTCGATGGGCATGGACATGAACTGTCGCATCGTACCTTAAACTCCAAATCCCCAACGCTTGCGATACCGCCTGCATCATGGCATAAAATTGCCTCAACAAGCAGTAATTTCAAAGCCACTTTAGAGTTTTGCTGTCAACCGCATCGCTATTTTGAGAAAAAATATCGCCTGGCGCCTATCCATAATGACTTATGGACTATCCATCAAACATACCTGAGTGCGCAGAGAAAAATGACCGTTTTGGATGTTGGTTGCGGCTCGGGTCGAAATCCATTGTTTTTTGCCTTATCAGGACACAATGTTATTGGTATAGATAAGAATAGGGAAGCGATTGAGAATATTAGTCATATCGCAGCACAAGAGCGATTAGCAAACCTTGAAACCCATATTCATGATTTGAATCAACCGCTTCCAATCAAAGATAAATCCTTTGACTTTATCTACTCCACCGTAACCCTGCAATTTTTAAACCCACCCACTGTCAAATCGTTACTGACAAAGCTGCAATCTCTAACTTCCACTGGGGGAATGCATTTTCTCGTTTTTCCCATTAAAGCAGAACCCTATATGTACCCTCAAAGTTTTACCTATCTGGCAGAAAGCAATGAGCTCTATCATTTTTATCAAGACACTGGCTGGTCTATTTTGGAATATAAGGAGAAGCCAGGCCAATTGCATAAGCTGGATGAAAGTGGAAAACCCAAGCAAGGCATTTTTGGTCATCTGCTTGCAGAGAAACATATATAAAAATGTCCAAGGATTGCAAATGACAGCCAACGAAAAAAATATCAAAATTTGTAGAGTCTATGACCCCCCTGAAACAAAAGACGGCTTATGGTTTTTAGTAGACCGGTTATGGCCGCGCGGCTTAAAGAAAGATAAACTTCCAATTGATGCGTGGTTAAAAGAAATAGCCCCCAGTCCTGAGCCGAGAAAATGGTTCAACCATAAACCGGAAAAATGGCTGGACTTTGCAAGTCAATATATCGATGAGCTTAGCAGCAAACAAGAATTGGTTGAAGAAATACTGACAAAAGCCAAAAACAAGGAAATCATATTGTTTTATGCTGCAAAAGATAAAAAACACAATCATGCCAAGGTACTAAAAGCTTTTCTTGATTGCTGGCCGAAGAAACCAAAATTGGATTTGTTAGCTACGTCTTCTCATCAATAGAAGCAATTCTTTCAAGGCCATTTGATTATCGAGAATATCCGCAAGCGTATATTCTTTTAAAACAGCTAAAAAGTTTTCTTTGGCATCAAATAAAATACGCTTTAGCTTGCAAGCAGGCGCGATACAGCAATTTGTCTTTTCCTTGTTAAAACAAGGCACCAAATCAAAGTTCGGCTCCAGCTTGATTACCAGCTCGCCCAAGTTAATTTCAGAAGGGTTTTGCGCCATCGTAATACCACCGCTTTTGCCTCGAGTGGTTTTAATCACCCCCATCTTAGATAGATTGTGAATGATTTTAAGCAAATGATTGGATGAAATTGCATAGGCATTGGCAATATCGTTAATGGTGCACAATTCTTTTCTAAGAGCAATGTATATCAATGCCCTCAATGAATAATCAGTAAACTGGGTTAACTGCATACTAATCTCTCTAAATCATTTCTTGACGGATATTATTTCTTTTTATAAGATGTATTTCAAATACATCTTTAAGGAGTATACCATGTCTGAATCCTTATTTGATCGCTTAGGTGGTCAAAATGCCGTCAATACTGCGGTTGATATCTTTTATCGCAAAATGTTAACCGATGATAGAGTCAGTCATTTTTTTGATGATGTGGATATGGAACAACAAATCCTCAAACAAAAGGGCTTCTTAACCATGGTTTTTGGTGGCCCTAATCATTATAGCGGAAAAGACATGCGCGAAGGTCATCGCCATTTAATCAAGCGCAGTTTGAATGATGCCCATGTGGATATTGTCATTGAGCACCTGGGAGCAACGTTGCAAGAGTTAGGCGCAAATGAAAAAGATATTCAGGAAGTAGCAGCTATTGCTAACAGCGTGCGTGATGATGTGTTAGACAGGTGAAATTATGGCCGAACTGCATTACAACCAACTAATCTTACAATCAATAGAAGATGAGTCAGTACTTGATTGCCTGTTACGACATGATATTGATTATCCTAACTCGTGTCGTTCCGGAGTTTGTCAGGCTTGTTTGATAAAAACCACCGATACCGTAATTGAGCCAAAATGGCAGGATGGCTTGCCTGAGACCTTAAAATCTCAAGGATATTTTCTTGCTTGTCAGGCCAAACCCGCTAATACACTGCATCTCAAAAATCCAGATGCCGCTGAGTGTGAGCAACAGGCCATGATTACAGAGCTAACGCCCCTCACTCATAATGTTATTCGAGTAAAACTTTTAGCAGAGCATTTGGAAAACTGGATACCAGGACAATATCTGAATCTATTAAATCCTGAAGGGATATCACGAAGTTATTCCATCGCCAACATGCCAGAAAAAGAAGGCTGCATTGAACTGCATATCAAGCTTAAAGAAGATGGGGCAATGAGCCAATGGTTTCGGAAAAAGGCAACTGTTGACACAATGGTTCATATTAGAGGGCCTTTTGGTAAATGTTACTATATGAATCCGAATCAATCTTCATTTGATATACTTTTAGCCGGAACCGGTACTGGATTAGCACCTTTATTGGCTATCGCCAAAACAGCATTAAGCAAACAACACCAAGGCAAAATCACCTTAATTCATGGGGGCTGTCAGGACGATGACATCTATTACGCTGAAGAACTGGAAACCCTGGCGTCATTTTATCAGAATTTTCAATACCTACCCTGCGTATTAAAGAGTAATGGATGTTACCAGGAATCAGATATTGCACAACAATTATTGATACAGTTAAATAATACCGATAGTGTTCAAGTTTATGTGTGTGGGCCGAAAGAAACGACCAATAAACTAAAAACAAAAGCCTTCCTGGCTGGAGTTCCCTCATCTAAAATATACAGCGATGCGTTTTTGTAAAAATAAAGAATGTAAAGTATTTCAAAAATGTTAAGAACGTGACAATCACCACCTTATGATTCATAGTTTAAAATAACTAAAATGCCAGACAAAAGAAATTACATTTGATTTTTTTCAATTCCAATATTTGAACAAGGACGTGCACAATGGATGAAACGACGCGTAATGACTGGGACCCGAGAGATGAATCGGTCTTGCAAAATCAACGATCAGCCTATGATAAAATGCGGGAGAAATGTCCAGTAGCACATAGCGATTTTATGGGCTGGTCACTATTTCACCATCAAGATATTACAACTGTTTTATCCGATCCAGAAATCTTTAGTAATCAATCTCAATTTTTAGCGATTCCTAACGGAATGGATCCTCCTATTCACGAAAAATACCGCAAAGCCTTAGCTCCCAACTTTAGCAAAAAACAAATGGCAAGCCTTGAGCCCCAAACCCGCAAAATTGCCAGAGATATTATTGATTCTATACCTTTTGATGAAAAAACAGAACTCATGCGCTCTTTTGTTACCCCGTTTGCATTCCAAGTCTTGTGTGCTTTTCTGGGTTGGCCCGAGCAGCAATGGGAATTTTTAAGCGGCTGGGCGGATGAGAATCAACAAGCTGCTTTTAATAGAGATCAAACTGCTGGCAAAGCACTGGCCACACTCTTTTCAGAACGCGTCAAGGCTAATTTAGATAAACACCGAGCTTCATTAGAGTTTGAAAATAACGCAACCGATGCGCTACTTAAGACCGAGGTGGATGGTGCGAAATTAGATGATGAACAAATCGTAAGTATCTTACGCAACTGGACAGCCGGGCACGGTACCGTTGCTGCTGGATTAAGTATTCTACTATTCCATATTGCTAAAGATTTCAGTCTGCAAGATAGACTTAAAAACGATCATAAGCTTATTCCTCAGGCAATCGAAGAAATTTTGCGCGCAGATGGCCCGCTTGTCGCCAATCGTCGTGTTACAACACGTGAAGTTAAAATCGCTGAAAGAACCATTCCACAAGGTGAGAACCTGTCGTTGATGTGGATTGCAGCTAATCGCGACCCACGTGTCTTCGATGAGTCAAACACCATTAAGCTTGAACGGGACACGAAACATAGTTTAGTTTGGGGACAAGGGATTCATCTTTGCTTAGGAGCACCTCTTGCCAGATTAGAGATGCGCGTGGTACTCGAGGAATTGCTATCGCAGAAAAAATATTTTGCGCTGGCTGGCGAAAATCAACAACGCGCAAACTACCCCGGTAACGGTTTTTCTGCACTTTTTCTGAGTGATGAGCATTGTTTTACTTAATTAATATAGAAAACACAGGATGGTTATTTATGGAACTGTTTGAAGCAATAAAACGAAGACGGGCGGTACGTCAATTTTCTGATAAACCTCTGAATAAGGAAACCATTGAAAAAATACTGCAAGCCGGTCAATACGCACCCAGCCCTTTAAATTCACAACCCTGGCATTTTACGCTGATTCGCAACAAAGACACCCTGAAAACATTATCTAAGAAAGCACAGCATGCTTCATTTCTCTCTCAAGCCCAGCTGTTAATTATCGTGACTGTTGATACAGGCGTTGATATTGATAAGTGGTTAAAGAAGCATAATCAGCAGTTATACAGCGGTGCAGCTGCCATGCAGAATATGTGGCTGGCGGCGGTCGCCCTTGATATTGGTTGCTGCTGGGTTACCTTGGATGAGGCTTCTACCAAAGAGCAAATAGAAATCCCTAAAGAACATACCATTATTGGTGCATTGGCTTTAGGACACCATACAGAACCACTCAAAGCACATGCCGAAGAAGATAGAAAAGCCTTGCCCTTATTCACTTCGTTTGAAAAATTTAATCTCCAGGAAAACTGCGAAACAGAAAGCTGTTATACCTGCCTTAAACTGGTTCCAAAATCAGCCGCTAATTCGTTTGAAGGGGAAGATTATGTCCGGTATTTTTGCGGCAATGAGTGCTATGCTGAATGGAAAAAACAAACCCAAAAATGGCTTGATGAAGATAAAAATGGCTGATGATGGCTTTGATGCTGCTATGTAATAATTGAAAATAAAATATTTTTTGATTAATTGCATATACACTGTGATTTTAATCTGGCTTTAAATAATAAAGCTTAACCCGAAAAAGAGTGAGTTTTCAGTTACCGGCTCCCCCATTCTTCGCCTGATATTTTTTAAAGTACTGTGATATTTGGTATATTCATATTCCATAAAAGCAGCAATTCCAGACGTAAGCCTATAGTTTGGACGAATCACATATTGCGTCTCATTAAGGCCACTGCCAATTTCATCGGCTGCCACAGTTTTAGTCGCAGCAATCGCTCGAATATGAGTACCTAGAAATAAATTATTGGTCAACTGGGTATTACGTCCAAATTCAATATCCGCTTTCACACTGCCTTTATGGTAATAAAATCTGGAATTATTAGTGATAAAATAATACATTAAGCCTTCAAAACCGATGCCAGGCTGCCAGTAAGGGGTTTGTGAAGGACGATAAAAATAATTTGCCCCACCTTTTACCATCCAAAACTGGCTGACTTGACGCCAATAAAAAACATCGATATCGGCATTGGAGATCGTGCCTTTTTCCATTTCAGCATCATTAATGAAGAGCTGTAATTTGTTAAAATCAGGACCATATAATCCATAATAAGTCAGTGTCTGTCGATTATCGGAAAAATCACCGCCAAATTCTATAAAGGATGCCGCAAAAAACTTATTGGGCGTGTGAACTGGATGCTCCACCATGGGCAAAGGAATAGGACGGACTTCATCCACCCGAACAATGGGCCGATTATAATACGGTGTTTGTTTGACAATATTTTTTGGTTTTTCCTTGCCTTTGGCAATTTCGATAATGGAAGTATATTGAAATGTTCTGGCAAGACCTGAAGCCATATGGTTTAGCATATGGCAATGGAAAAACCACTGACCACTGGCATCTGTATCCAAATCGGCAGTCACCTCACTCCCTGGCGGGATATCAATGGTATGTAATAGCGGATCATGGCTTTTATGCCCATTTCTGAGGATAAGCCAATGTCCGTGTAAATGCATCGGATGATGCATCATAGAGTTATTGATAAAGACCAGACGATATCGTTTTGCAGGCAGTAGTTTGATTGGTTTTGCATTATATTCAGGAACACCATTTATAAACCATATGAAACGATCCATAAAGCCAAACAGTTTGAGTTCAATGGTTTTATAAATCGGCTTGCCAGGATCATTGGTGGCATATTGATCTTTTAAATTTTGATATTTTGTACCAACGGTAACGGATTTTTTGTGTGTGCTATCATGTTTTTTCTGTTTGTTGGAAGAAACATGGGAAGCAGCAATGATGTTTATAATGGGTTGATGGTGAAGTTTGCTTTGCATTCCCATATTCTTCATGGGTTTTAAACCCCGTGCTTTTTCGTTTTTCATTTTATCGCGGGTGACAGGCTTAGGTTCAGGAAAAGGTTTTACTCTTTCATAAGGTATAGGTTGGTTGGGGCGTGTAATTAAAGCGCCCAATGCTTTCCCGACTTTATCAAAAGATTCTGCATAAATGATGTAGGGTTTATCTTGTTCAATTTTTACGAGTACATCATAGGTTTCTCCCGGCCCAATAAAAAATTCCTTTATGGGGTAGGGGACGACATCATTTCCTTGGACATGCACCATCTGCATGAAACTTCCTGGTATTTTCACATTAAAAAAAGTATTGGCGGGTGCGCCAATAAAACGTAATCTAATCACATCCCCAACCTTAACCTGACGTGTCCAGGGGCGCGAGGTTGGATGACCATTCATTAAAAAAGTATCGTAAGCCACATCGCTTAAATCAAAAATACCCATGCGCATCATCTGCATCATTTTATAATCCATCCATAATTTTTTACGCTCTTCTTTGGATGCTTTGCTGTAGCTTTTTATAAAATTTAAAAGTGATGGTTGCAAAGGAAAGCTTGGCGCATAATACTCCCCTGTTTTTTTCAGATTGGCCTGGATATGATCGGCTCTGGTATTTTTCCAGTCCGATAAAACCACTTCAAAGTCTTTATTGTATGAAAAAGGCGGCGGAGACTTCGGCTCGATGATATAAGCGCCATAAAGCCCTTCTTGCTCCTGGAGACCTGCATGAGAATGATACCAATAGGTTCCGGATTGACGTAGGGTATAGTGATAACGAAAAGTACCCCCTGGAGGAATTCCTCTTTGCGTGATATTCATGACTCCATCCATTTGCCACGGCAGAATAATGCCATGCCAATGGATAGCGGCTTCTTTATCTAAATGATTATGAACATTGATTGTTACCGTATCACCTTCTTTAAACCGCAGAGTTGGCGCTGGAATCTGATGATTAACGGTAATCGCTCTGGCAGGATAGCCTGTAAAATTAACGGTATCGTAAGAAACAGTTAAATCAACGATATGATGCTTTGCCCACACATTTGCAGCACAAATGAATAAAAACAATGAGATAAATCCTTTTTTCATTTAATAATAATCCTGACCTTTTAAAGCTGCTTTGAAGGTTTTTATGCTATTTTTATAACAAAAAATACAAAAATATCCCTATAACCAGCCATAATATTGCTATTAGAGCTATAAAAAATAAACTTCTTTCTGTCCAGCCATTAATACTAAGTTGAATTTTATTGCCAGCTAAAATCCAAATTAAAAATGCAATGGACATTAAAATAAATAGACTATTGAGAAACAAAGTATAATCCACGGCAAAAAATGCTCGATCCATGACTTGTTTAGTTTGTCCGACTTGCGGCAACAAATCAAATAAAGTAAAACTATAGTGTAAAATTAAAGATGCAATTACCAGTACAGCCATGAAAACACCCAAAATATATAAGGCCATTTTCCAGCCATAATATTTAGCTTGAATGCGTAAAACTGGAAAAACGACCAAGTCACTGAATATAAAGGCCATGATTCCTGCATAACTGACGCCATTGCTAAATAATACCGCTGCTAAAGGTATATTTCCCATGGAACCTATAAATGTAAAAAAGGCTGCTACAGGACCAATAAGTGTCTGTAAAAGTATTTGCCAAAAGACAGGATTTGTCGTCGAAGATCCAACAAAAAGAGTTTCAAAAAATATCTTCGGAACAAATACGGCAATCATTCCAGCAACCGTGAATCCAATAGTGACGTCTTTCCACACCATTTTCCATTCCATAAGGTATTGTTTGGCAACACGATACCAGGCTTCTTTACTTGCTAGCAGAGTTTTCCAGTTTTGTGGATTTTCTTCCAAATCGACTTCTTTTAATTCACGTGCATGCTTACGAGCTTGTTTTTCTCGTTCTTTGCTGAGCGTTAATTTAACCAATATCCATGTTAATAAAATCAATAAAATTCCACCAAGGTATTCGCCGACCACAAATTGCCAACTTAAAAAAACGAAAATAACAATGCCTAACTCAATCACTAAATTGGTTGATGCCAGCAAAAAAGCCAAAGAGGGAATTAATCCTGCTCCTTTAGTAAAAATAGCACGGGTGGTGGCGAGGGCTGCAAAAGAACATGAGCTTGATATAAATCCAAAAAACGTACCTAAAGCGACACTTTTAAGACCTGTTTTACCCATCGCTTTTTGCATACGTTTACGGGTGACGAACACTTGTATCATACTGCTAATTAAATAACCAAAAGCAAAAGCCCAGAAAGCCATCCAGAATAATCCAATACTGGTTTGAGCAGATTTAGCCCAAAGCGTTAGAAAATAGCTCATGAGACAATTCCTTTTATCACCAGCAGATTATGCCAAATAAAAATGTAATAGCCCACCAACCAGATAAGCAAGAATTGCTGACGCCGTTCCGAGCATAAATGTTTGTAACCCGGAATAATACCAGGGCTTAATGGACCAAAGGGATTTTATCGATCCAATGATAAAAAAAGTCATTCCTGTTCCTAAACAAGACCAGAAAAAAGGATTTTCTATTTGAAGAACATAAGGCATTAAGGGAATTAAACCAAACAGAAGAAAGGAAAAAAACGTATAAACTCCTGCTTTTATCGGATTTCGAGGTGTTTGGGGTAGCCCATACTCTTCCTGCAGCATGGTTTTAATCCATAATTTTTTATCGGACGTAATTTCATTAACTACTAAATCCAGGGTTTTTGCCGATAACCCTTTCTGTTTAAATATTTCTCTGATTTCTGCTTTTTCTCCTTCTGGCACTAAATCCATGTGTTTTTCTTCAATAGACATATATTTTTCATATTGTTCTTCTTCTGATTTTGTTCCCAGATAATTGCTAACGGCCATTGAAAAACCATCTGCAAGCAGGTTAGCAAACCCAAGTATTATTATCACAAGTGCAGATAAGTGGCCGCCTACAACACCAGACACAATGGCAAATGTGGTAACTGCTCCATCTATGCCCCCATATATCCAATCCCTAAGATAATTTTGCTTATAAGGGGAGGAAATGCGCTCTTTTATCTCTTTTTTACTGTGGCCATGCTCTATCTGATTATTCATTATATTTGGTTCTTCCTGGAATTATTAATTCCATGCTTGACTCTCTGAAATGTAATTGTAAACCACTCATCCTCTATGCAAAACTGTAATTCTTGCCCTATTATTGAAATAAAAATTATTAGAGAGATAAATCATGGATTATACCGTTTTTACCCCTTATAAAGGCTTACTAGGCGGTTTTTTAATTGGCCTGAGCGCTGTTTTGCTTATGTTAATACATGGAAGAATAGCTGGAATGAGCAGTATGGTTCATGGCTTGTGCCCACCTGGTAAAAAAATAGAGTTTTGGCGTGCCGCTTTTATCCTCGGTCTAATAACAGGGGGCTTGTCCTATTATTTATTTCCCGCCATACAATTTCCATTACGGGTGAATTTTCCAATTTTAATATTAATTTTAGGCGGCTTTTGCGTGGGCTTTGGTACACGTATGGGGCATGGCTGCACAGCTGGCCATGGAGTTTGTGGGGTGGCCCGTTTATCCTTACGCTCAGTTATTGCCACAATTACCTTTTTTATATCTGCTGTTATCACAACATTGATTATGCGCCATTTGATAGGAGTATACTGATATGTATATTTTATCGGCTTTTTTAATTGGTATTCTATTTGGAACGGGATTGAGTATTTCCAATATGACTAATCCCTATAAGATTTTAAATTTTTTAGATTTTTTTGGATCATGGGATCCAACTTTACTTGTAGTGATGGTGTCCGCCGTACTGACAACTTTTATTGGATACAAAATTGTTTTTCGGGCAAAAAAGCCTAAACTGGCTGAAACTTTTTACATTCCAGAAAAAACCAAAATAAGCAAACAACTCATTTTTGGCAGCATCATCTTTGGCATAGGCTGGGGCGCAACAGGTTACTGTCCAGGACCATCTATTACTGCACTATCCACATTTAATATGGATCCTCTTTATTTTGTCATTGGAATGTTGTTAGGATCTTTCAGTTATTGGCTGATAGTTAAGTGTATAAAAAAGTAAATTTACCTCGCTTCATCGCCTTATGGGATTTTAATTTATTCAATTGGACATCCGATTGCTTTACAAGCAGCCATTGAGCCGAAGCAGATTTCCACTTGTTTAAAATTCCTTTGCTTTAATAAAGAAGCAGCAATCGTAGCTCTGCGGCCGCTGCCGCAAAATGTTGTAATAACTGAATCTTGGGGCAACTCTTTTATATGTTCTGGTAAATCACTAAGGTAGATATGTTTTGCGCCAGGTAAATGCCCTTCGTTCCATTCATTGTCCGCGCGCACATCAAGAAGTATAAATTGCTTATTTTTCTCGAGACGTTTTTTAATTTCCTGTGCATGCACAACAGGGAAATGCCAATATTCTTTGCCTGTTATTTCCCAGGCATGGATACCAGGTAACCAGCCTTTTATTCGTGTATAACCCAAACGAACGAGCTGAATGACTGCTGATTCCATATCTTCTTCGTTTTCAGAAATTAAAATGATATCCTTTTCATAATCCAAAAACCACCCGGAAAATTTAGAGATCATATCATGCGGGATTGCTATGCTATTCGGTATTGAAACACCGGCATACCCTTCAGGTGGCCGAACATCAACAAGTTGCGCCGACTTATTTTTTACCACTTCTTCAACATTTAACCGACGCGGGTGAGGAACAGAATTTAATATTTCAGGACCCCGTAGATTCCTTTTTTCCATTTCCTCAAAATAAGGTGGATGTTCAAATTGTCTGCTGCATTGATCTTTTATAAATTCTTCTTTGCTCAGTTTTTGTAAAGATTTATTATAACTTTTTTCATAGCCTATTGTAGAAAAATCATGTGTTCCCATCCCTTCTCCACATACTGATCCAGCACCATGAGCAGGGTAGATTAAAACATGATCGCCAAGCGGCAAAAGCTTTTGGTAAATACTATCATAAAGAAATCCAGCAGCTTCTTTACGAGACTTCCATAAATCAGTACGGCCTACGGCTCCGACGAATAATACATCCCCTGTAAATACAGCAAAGGGTGAATCACTAGAGGTCGTATTGTAAAGAACTAGAGAAATGCTTTCAGGTGTATGTCCCGGTGTTTCTAAGACTTTAATTAGAATATTTGAAAATTGAAATTCATCATTTTCCTTAACAGAGTTACCATATTTAAAATCCAACTGGTTGCCATGATAAATTTTTGCGTTGGTTTGCTCGGCCAGCGAGCGTGAGCCAATAACATAATCTTCATTTCGATGTGTTTCAAAAATATGTGTTATTCTTACCTTTTTCCTAAGCGCCAGATCAAGGTAATCTCCTACATCCTGATGAGGATCGATTACGATTGCTTTGTCTTCATCACCAATTATATAAGATAGATGTGCAAGTCCTTCATCATAAAATTGCTCGATAAACATGGTTAAACTCCTTTTTATCTTCATTATATGATTATAGTGTTTTTATTTCACTTCATCTGGAATTTATGTGAAAAAGTAAGGCAAAAATGAATAAACTATCTTTCCCGCTTTTTAGCTAATTCATAATAACGTCAGAAATAGTCAGGTTCATAAAAAGAGACAGATTTCTTCTCTAAGAAGGGATAAAATGCCAGCTACATCTTCGCAAAAAAAGCTGTGGGCGAGCATATGACGAATCATGCTTCGGCCTACCGCCCTGAACACTGAGAAGATTACGACCATGTCTATATAATGCTTTAATAAAAAACTGATAATGGCAATGACCAATAAAACATAGATGAAGATATTATGGAAATGTTTAAACCAACATTTCCAAATACTTTCCGCCATATTGCTTAATGCGTTCTTGTGACTCTGTGTTTGAGAGTCCAGAAAGTGCCATTTCAGGCATAATGAGAACTTTATCTATGTCTTTTATCGTCCCAGATCTATGGTTTCTTAATTCATCAGCGTAATCACATCTTGTTTATTTTTTAGTGGTGAAGTAGGGTAACGTGGGAAGGTTAGCCGAAAATCCTAGGTTACAATGCTTCCATGTCTATTTTGGAATTTTAAGTAAATCATGAATTTCTTTAACCAAACCATCTACTGTTTCTTCTATAGACCGCCTAAGCGTTTTGCTTAATTTAAAGTCTTTGGAAACGTTTTCTATTTCAATGCCGTATAAAATAATTTGCTTAGGCAATTCATTCAATGCCTTACCAATCTCAATTGCATCAATTATACCTATACCATGGGTTGATAAGCCATTGGTAAAACTGATGATTTCCTCATTTTTCAGATAATGTAATGTTCCTGCTGGTGCACCTGTCATCACTGCATCAATTAGAAAAACTTTATCCGCAGAACGCATTAATTCTAATATACGAGTTCCCGGGCGATCGCATGCAGTGATTAACAATTGGCCCGAATCCGGACCGATTTGTTGTTTAAGAAGATTAACCACATGCCATCCAACCTGATCATCACCAAACGGTGAGCCAATGCCCAACACCCGAATATCATTCATGTCGCTTCACACGCAAATTTAAAAAATGAGTAGAGCAGGATATGCAAGGATCATAGTTTCGAATGATTTGTTCACTATAAGCTTGCAAATCATCGTCTGTTTTGTTTAAGCCATATTGTTCTAATGAAGTTCGAAGATCTTGTTCGATACGGGCTTGATTTTGACTGGTTGGAGGAACAATCCGGGCGGATTGTACAAGCCCATTCTCCGTCATGTCATAACAATGCCAAAGCATACCTCGAGGGGCTTCTGTGCAGCCATATCCTCTGCCGGCACGTGTTGTAATTTCGGCATGTGGGGCTTTCGGATAAACATATTTTTGTAGCAAATGCTGAGCTTCCAGCACGCAGTAATAGATTTCAACTGCACGGGCGATGATGCTGTGATTCATGTTTTGAGTTGGGAAGGAAATTCTAGATTTTTTCAACACGCCTTTGATCACTTCAGGTAAATGATGATAATTGTTATTAACGCGAGCTAATGGCCCAACCAAATACGGCTTTCCTTGGAGGAGGCAATGGAGGGCATTAGAATAAGGCACTTGATTTTCTTTAAAGTAATCATCAAATTGATCGATACTTATTTCGAGACCTTGATCTGAGACAATTTTTCCTTCATTTATAGGATATTCATCAGGATGTCGTAAGGATACACTGGTAAATGGATGAGAGTTGTCTATTTTTGGTAGGGTTGCTGTCCACTGGATTAATCGTTCACAGTCTCCTATTCTATCTGGTACAAGTGCTAACAATTCATTTATTTGCGCCTGAGTGGGAGCTTTATAAAAACCGCCAATACATGCACCCACAGGATGTACAGAACGACCACCAAACAATGATATCAGTGCGTTACCAAAGGATTGCAATCGTAAACCGCGCCGCACCTCTTCAGGATAAACTTTTGCCATTTCTGGGGCGGAATGAAACCCCAAAAAATCCGGTGCAGCCAAAAAGTGAACATGTAAGCTATGACTTTCTAACCATTCACCGCAATAAAACAAGCGCCGCATGTCACGCACCCAGCTACCTGGCTTGACCCCAAAGCAATGCTCAATGGCGTGGGCGGCGCTCATTTGATAAGCCACTGGACAAATCCCACAAATACGTGCGACTATGTCCAGCACTTCCTTATAACTCCGTCCTTCCAGGAATTTTTCAAACAGTCGCGGTGGTTCATAAATCTGCAATTGCAGCTTTTGAATTGCATCATTTACGATTTCGATTTCAAGCGCACCCTCTCCTTCGACTCTTGCCAATATGGGCACATGAATGCTTTTCTTATTCTTTGACAATTTTAATCCCTTTAAAATAACTTGCCGCTTGATTAAAAGCTGGCGCCTGATTATTAATGTGTAAAAATTGTTTGGCGATTGCTTTTTTGTCCAAGCCAATTTTTTGTTTAA